>CAYQBR010000177.1:0-3444 GCA_964415735.1 uncultured Klebsiella sp.
GATGCCGAAGCCGGCATGGGCCATATCGAACTGGCACGCTGGCCCGATCTCGTGCTCATCGCGCCGGCCAGTGCAGACTTTCTGGCCCGCGTGGCCGCCGGCCAGGCCGACGACCTGCTGAGCACCCTGCTGCTGGCCACCCGCGCGCCGATTGCACTCGCCCCCGCGATGAATCAGGCCATGTGGCTCAACGCCGCGACTCACGACAATCTGCAGTGTCTGGCGGCGCGTGGCATGCACGTCTTCGGCCCGGCACAAGGCGAACAGGCCTGCGGTGACACCGGGCCCGGCCGCATGCTGGAGCCACAGCAACTGGCCGAGCAGGCCGCCGCGCTGTTCGAGTCGGGCCTGCTGGCTGGCCTGCGCCTGGTGATCACGGCCGGCCCTACCCGGGAGGCCATCGACCCGGTGCGCTACATCAGCAATCACAGTTCCGGGAAGATGGGCTATGCCCTCGCTGCGGAAGCGGCGGCCGCCGGGGCCCTCGTGACCCTGATCAGCGGCCCGGTGGCACTGCCGGCACCGGAGCGCGTGCGCCGCGTGGACGTGGTAAGTGCGCAGCAGATGCTCGACGCCTCGCTGGCCGTGGCAGAGCAATGCGACATCTTCATTGGCGTGGCCGCGGTTGCCGACTATCGGCCCGCGCGCGTGGCCGAGCAGAAGATCAAGAAGCATGACGAAACGCTGAGCCTGGACCTGGTGCGCAATCCCGACATCATCAGCACCATCGCCAGCCTGGAGCGACGCCCCTTCATGGTCGGCTTTGCCGCCGAGACCGAGAACGTCGACGCCAACGGCGCCGGCAAGCTGCAGCGCAAGAAGCTGGATCTGCTGTTCGCCAATCACGCCACCACCACGTTCGGCAGTGATGCCATCGCGGCAACGGCACTCTGGTCAGACGGTCGCACGGCGCTCGGGCCTGGCAACAAGGCGCTGGTGGCCCGGCAGATGCTGGCCTTGATCCATGCACATTATCTGCATCGCGTTCAGACTGCGGTCAGAAGCTGATCAGACATAGCCAGCGCCCCGGCTTGTGGGCCATACTCGCAAGCCTCGGAATCCAGAAGAAGAACCGCTTCGCCAATGACCACCAGCAGACCAGGACTTTCTGCAACCCCGGGGGATATCCCTCCCGGCATCTTCCGCGCGTATGACATTCGCGGCATCGCGGGAAAGGACCTGAACAGCACGGTCATCGAGCGTATCGGCAAGGCCATGGCGTCCATGGCGCGCGAGGCGGGCGAGGACACCGTGCTGTTCGGAGCGGATGGCCGGCTTTCCAGCCCCGAGCTGCGCGAGGCGCTGCTGCGCGGCATCCTCTCCACGGGCCTGAATGTCGTCGACCTGGGCATCATCCCCACCCCACTGCTGTATTTCGCCAGCTTCACCACCCCGTGGACGTCGGGCGTGATGTTGACGGCAAGTCACAATCCGGCCGACTACAACGGCATCAAGATCATTCGCCAGCGACACTGCCTCACCCCCCAGCAGATTCAGGAAATCAGGCTGCGTGCTGAGAGTGGTCACTTCCTGACCGGCGTCGGAGCCCTGCGCCGGCATGAACTCGCCGCCGACTACATCGCCCACCTGCAACGCCAGATCCCGCTGCGGCGCCGCCTCAAGGTGGTGGTGGACTGCGCCAGCGCAGTGCCCGCGCTGGTGGCCCCTGCGTTGTTCCGTGCGCTGGGCTGCGAGGTGATCCCGCTGTTCTGCGAGCTGGACGGTCACTTCCCCCATCATCCGCCGGACCCGACGGTGGCCGCGAATCTCGCTGCCTTGATCGACGCGGTGGCACAGCATCGCGCCGACGTCGGCATCGCGCTGGATGGCGACGGCGACCGCGTGGTGATGGTGACCGAGCGTGGCACCCCGGTGGACACGGACCGCTTGTTGATGCTGTTCATCCAGGACATCCTGCCGCGCAGCGAGCCCGCCTCACGCGTGGTGTACGACGTCAAGTGCAGCACCCAGGTGCCCCGGTTGATTGCCGCGCTGGGCGGGACACCCGTGATGAGTCGCAGCGGGCATTCCTTCATGAAACAGAGCATGCAGGAGTCCGGCGCCGTGCTCGGCGCCGAGTTCTCGGCTCATGTCTTCATTCGCGATGGCTGGTTCGGCTATGACGACGGGCTCTACGTGGCAGCGCGCTTCCTCGAACTGCTGGCGCGCAGTGCAGACTCCGCGGAAGCCCTGCTGGCCGCGCTGCCGCCGAGTGTGGTGACGCCAGAGCTGCGCATCGAGGTCAGCGACGAGCGCAAGTTCGACCTGATGGCACGGATCATCGCCCACGCGCACTTCCCCGAGGCGAGCGTCAACGTCCTCGATGGCCTGCGGGTGGACTTCACCGACGGCTGGGGACTGATCCGGGCATCCAACACCACCCCGGCCCTGCTGCTGCGTTTCGAAGCCTGCACTCAGCAGGCGCTGGGCGCCATTCAGGGGGCTTTTCGCGAGTTGCTGCGCCAGGTCGACGCCCAGCTGCAGCTCGACTTCTGATCCACTGCGGCGGGCGCTGACGCGCTCCCGAAGGTGAAAAAACCGCCTCAGCCTGTATACTCTGCGCAACTCGTAACCGGCTGGAACTCCCCGGCCACCCCACCCATACGTGACTGGAACTCCACCGATGCCCCTCGATTTCGCCGCCGCCAGGAATATTGCCAACGTCCTCACCGAAGCCCTGCCCTACATCCAGAAGTTCACGGGCTGCACCATCGTGGTGAAATACGGCGGCAATGCCATGACCGATGAGGTGCTCAAGAACAGCTTCGCGCGCGACATCGTGCTGATGAAGCTGGTGGGCATGAATCCCGTGGTGGTGCATGGCGGCGGGCCGCAGATCGGCTCGCTGCTCACCAAGCTCGACATCCAGTCGGAATTCATCGACGGCATCCGCGTGACGGACAGCAAGACCATGGACGTCGTGGAGATGGTGCTGGGCGGCCTGGTCAACAAGGAAATCGTGAGCCTGCTCAACAAGAACCAGGGCAAGGCCATCGGCATCACCGGCAAGGACGGCAACCTCATCCAGGCGAAGAAGCTGCTGAAGAAGAGCGCCACCGACAGCAAGATGCTCGACATGGGTCAGGTGGGCAGCATCGAGAAGATCAATCGCGAAGTGCTGGATATCCTCAAGAACAGCGATTTCATCCCCGTGATCGCCCCCATCGGCACCGACCGTCACGGCAACACCTACAACATCAATGCCGATACCGTGGCTGGTGAGATCGCCAAGGTACTGGGCGCCGAGAAACTGATGCTGCTCACCAACATCGCGGGCGTGATGGACAAGTCCGGCACCGTGGTGACAGGCCTGACCACCGCCCAGGTCGACGAGATGATCGCCGATGGCACCATCTACGGCGGCATGCTGCCGAAGATCGAGTGCGCCCTCGATGCCGTCAACAACGGCGTGCGCCGCGCCCACATCATCGATGGCCGCGTCGA
>CAYQBR010000178.1:0-1750 GCA_964415735.1 uncultured Klebsiella sp.
GGACGGATACCGGAGTTGAACAGGTTGCTTTCCAGGAAGATCTGGCCGTCGGTGATGGAGATCACGTTGGTCGGAACGAACGCGGACACGTCACCTGCCTGGGTTTCGATGATCGGCAGTGCCGTCAGCGAGCCAGTCTTGCCCTTCACTTCGCCATTGGTGAACTGCTCGACGTATTCGGCGTTCACGCGTGACGCGCGCTCCAGCAGACGGGAGTGCAGGTAGAACACGTCGCCTGGGTAGGCTTCACGACCCGGCGGACGACGCAGCAGCAGGGAGATCTGACGGTAGGCCCAGGCCTGCTTGGTCAGGTCGTCATAAATGATCAGGGCGTCTTGACCGCGATCGCGGTAGTACTCACCCATGGAGCAGCCGGCGTAGGGAGCGATGAACTGCATGGAGGCCGGGTCGGAGGCGCTGGCGGCGACGACGATGGTGTATTCCATCGCGCCGTGCTCTTCCAGCTTGTTCACCACGTTGGCGATGGAGGACTGCTTCTGCCCGATCGCGACGTAGATGCACTTAACGCCCTTGCCCTTCTGGTTGATGATCGCGTCGACGGCCACGGCGGTCTTGCCCACCTGGCGATCACCGATGATCAGCTCGCGCTGGCCACGACCGATCGGCACCATCGCGTCGATTGCCTTCAGACCGGTCTGTACCGGCTGGTCCACTGATTGACGGGCGATTACGCCGGGAGCCACTTTTTCCACGGGAGAGCTGAGCTTGGCATTGATGGCACCCTTGCCATCGATGGGCTTGCCGAGAGCGTCCACCACGCGGCCTTCGAGTTCCGGCCCGACCGGCACTTCCAGAATGCGCTTGGTGCAACGGCAGGTCTGGCCTTCCGCGAGAGTCTTGTAGTCGCCGAGTATCACAGCACCCACCGAGTCGCGCTCGAGGTTCAGTGCCATTCCGAAGACACCGCCGTCGAACTCGATCATCTCGCCATACATGACGTCCGCAAGACCGTGGATGCGGATGATGCCGTCAGAAACGCTGACGATGGTGCCTTCATTCTTCGCTTGCACGGAAACATCGAGATTCTCGATACGCTGCTTGATGATTTCACTGATTTCTGATGGATTCAGTTGTTGCATGCTCATTCCCTCATTCCCAGTCGTGCTAGGAATTCATTGCTTCGGCTAATTTGGTCAGTTTTCCCCGGACGGAATTGTCGATGACGGTGTCGCCAGCTCGAATGACTGCGCCACCGATCAGATGTCTGTCCACACGGGTCTGCAACTTGATCTCTCTGTTCAAGCGAGACTGAAGTGCTTGCGTGATCTTTTTCACAACGTCTTTGTTCAGTTCAAACGCGGTCGACAGCTCCACGTCCACGGTCATTTCCTGGTTCGCCTTCAGAGCATCAAAGAGCTCGGAAATGTCGGCGAGCAGCGGCAGACGCTTGTTCTCTGCCAGCAGTCGCACCAGGTTTTGAGCCTTGGGCAGGAGTTCCGTGCCGCACAACTGAATCAGGGTATCCGCCTGCTGCGCAGCCGTCAGAGACGGAGAGAGCAGGTGCTTTCTGACCAATTCATTCGCCGACACGCTGGCCAGCAATTTCAAGGCTTCGGACCATGCGCCAAGCTCTTTCTCAGCCAGTGCCACTTCGAAGGCGGCCTTGGCATAGGGTCTGGCCAGTGTGATTGTTTCTGCCATCGCTTTTCGCCTATAGCTCGGTTGCGAGCTTCTTGACCAGCTCTTCGTTGGCTGCCTGATCGATTGAGGATTCCAGAATCTTCTCTGC
>CAYQBR010000178.1:1850-3434 GCA_964415735.1 uncultured Klebsiella sp.
TCTGACGCTCTTCAAGAATGGCAGTGATCGGAGGCCAGACATACTTCATGCAAAACCAGACAAACACGAAGAACGCGATCGATTGTCCGATTATGGTTGCGTTGAGATTCATGCAGGTACCTCAAGAAAAATAGTTGTCGTTAACTCACTCGTGTCGTTAACAGTCCGACTATCCGTTCGATCAATTAGACGAAGGGGTTCGCGAAAATGAACAGGAACGCCATACCCACGCCGATGATGGAGATCACGTCCACGAACGCTGCGACCAGGAAGAACTGGGTCTGCAGTTTCGGAGCAAGTTCCGGCTGACGAGCAGAGCTCTCGATCAGCTTGCCGCCCAGATTACCGAACGCTACCGCAGTGCCGGCACCACAGATGCCGAAGATGATGGCAGCAGCGATCAACGAAAAAGCCTGTACAGTTTCCATTTTTTCTCTCCAAGTTTTACTAGGGATTTACAGTTTTGAGTGAAGCGTTAAATCAGTGGTGCGTGTGTGCCTGGTTCAGATAGACGATTGTCAGCATCATGAACAGATAGGCCTGCAGCGTGACCACCAGAATGTGGAACACCGCCCATCCGAAGTGCAGCGGAAGTTGCCAGTAGCCAACCAGCGCAATCACCAGGAAGATCACTTCGCCGGCAAAGAAGTTGCCGTACAGTCGCAGAGCGAGTGACACGGGCTTTGCCAGGAATCCGGGGAGCTCGAGAAGCAGGTTCAGCGGAAGCGCCCACTTGCCGAAGGGGTGGAAGGCGAACTCACCGAGGAAACCACCCAGACCCTTGATCTTCACGCTGTAGTAGATGATCAGGAAGAACACGCTGATGGCGAAGCCGAGCGTGATGTTCAGGTCAGTGGTGGGAACGGCCTTGAAATAGAGGTGCGGGTCACCGGCGACGGTCTGCGCCAGCAGGGGGATCCAGTCCACGGGGATCAGATCCATGGTGTTCATCAGGAAGATCCAGCAGAAGATGGTCAGGGCCAGCGGGCCGATCAGATCGTTCTTGGCGAAGAAGCTGTTCTTGACGTTGCTCTGTACCATCTCGACGATCATCTCGAGGAAATTCTGCAGGCCGCCCGGCTTGCCGGACGTGGCGCTCTTGATGCAGTAGCGGAAAATACCCAGGAACAGGATGCCAAGCAGAAGGGAGATCATCATCGAATCCACGTTGATCGCCCAGAAACCCATGTCTGCGGCTTCTTCGACGGAGTGTGCGAAACCCCATGTGCCGTCGTGCTTTTGACCGAAAGTGAGGAACCCGAGGTGGTGCTGAACGTATTCCGTTGCTGTCTGCGCTGTTTCTTGAGAATTTGCCATGAACTAGACTTTTGAAAGTAATTTATGGGTTGTTGTTTCTGCTGAATCCGCTTTGCACCGCTACAAGAACGAGCAAACCTGTCAAATATGTCACCACGTAACCAGAAAACAATTCTGCAGGGTTCAAGGGCCTGACGTATTTGAAGGTCAAGGCAAACCCGGCGCACATCAAAAGGAGCTTGACGGCCTCACCAGTGTAAAACGCTCTTACTATTTTCTGTGCTGCCCTTGCGCCTCTGTATTGAAATGCCTTGATCGTGAAGTACG
>CAYQBR010000179.1:0-3416 GCA_964415735.1 uncultured Klebsiella sp.
GCTTCTGGATCTCGTCTTCCAGGGCCTCGATGCCGGACTCGGCAAACTCACCCAGATTGGCGGCCGGGCCGCCGGAGGCGCGGTAGTCCTCGTTCAGCGTGATCTGCAGCGGCGTCTCGTCGTCCACGGTGATGGTGAAGCTGGTTTCGCGGGCGCCGGAGAAGTCCAGGTTGGTGGTGTCCAGGGTGCCGCTGCGACGCGGGGTGGCGAACTCCACGATCTGGGTGAAGTTCACGCCGCCGCTGACATTGGTGATCGGGTTCACGGTCAGTGTCTGGGCAGTGGCTGCCGTGGTCTGGAACGTGATGTTGCCAAGGTTGTCGATGGCCACGTTCACGCGGCCCAACAGACCGGCGCTGGTGTTGATCTGGGCCTGCAGATAATCCTCCAGCGCCTCGTTGCCGCTGAAGTTGCCGCCGCCCAGGGCCAGCGCCGCGGCGCCGGTGTTGCTGAAGTCCTGGTCGATCACTATCTCGCGGGACACCCCATCCAGGGTGATGGTCAGGCCGGTGGGCGGTGCGGTCTTGCCGCTGACGTCAGTGGCCGCGACGATGTTGCCGGCCAGACCCTGCACGGCATTGATGGTGATGCGCGAATCATCGCCCTGAGCACTGGTTTCCAGCACAAGACGATTGTTGGCGAGCGACACGTTGATCGAGTTGGCCCCGGTGAAGCCGGCTGCTGTCAGGGCGGCATCCACGGCCGCCACCACGGCGGCGCCGTTGGCGGCATTGACGGTGGACAGGTCGATCGCCGCGAACGGTCCGCCGTTCACGCTGATGGAGAAGCCCTGGGCCCCGGCGCCGGCGGTGAAGTTGATGCCGGCGTTGATGTTGGCGTTGCCCACGGTGCGGGCAGACGTCGTGCCGGAGAAGTCGGTACCGTCGGTGGAGATGGTGCCCTTGACGACGGCCGGGACTGCCGTGCGCACACCCAGTTGCGGGGCGCCGGACAGACCGGCATTGGTCACCACCTTGCTGCCGATGATGGACGAGGGCCGCGCGGTGGCGTCCAGGTTCAGACGGGTGGTGACCAGGGTGGTGGCCTGAGGCGCCACGTCGCCGGTGGTCACGCGCAGATCGGTCAGCGGACCACCGCCTGTGGCCTTGCCGTCAGCCGTGGCAGCGAAGCCCTGCAGACGCTCGCCCGTCTTGTTGACGATGTAGCCATTGGCATCGGTGCCGAAGGCGCCGGCGCGGGTGAACACATTGCCGCCCTCGCCCTTGAGGATGAAGAAGCCGCCGCCGTTGATGGCCAGGTCGAGCGTGTTGTCGGTGAAACTGATGTTGCCCTGGGAGAAGTTCTGCGCAATCGCCTGCACGCCCACACCGCCGCCCTTCTGATTGGCGCCGCCGCCGAGCACGGAGGCCGCGTAGACGTCGGCGAATTCAGTGCGCGAGGACTTGAAGCCGTTGGTGCTGGCGTTGGCGATGTTGTTGCCGGTGACGGCGAGTTCTTCCTGCGCGGCGTTCAGTGCGCTCAATCCGATGTTGAAGCTCATGGTCTTGCCCCTTCTAGATGTGTATTCAGTTGATCTGGATCACTTCGTCCAGCGACTTCGGTCCAATGCCGGCCAGGTTCAGCGTGAGCGAGCCGCCCGGCTCGATGGTCACGCTGTTGACGTTGGCGCTCAGGTAGGTCGGCACGGCCTTGCCGGTGTCGCCGTCATAGGCAGCCACGCGGAAGGTGTACATGCCGGCCGGGAAGCGCTGCTCGTCGGCGTTGTAGCCCGTCCACAGGAATTCGGCGCGACCTTCGGACTGCGGGCCGAGGTCGTAGCTGTCCACCAGGGCGCCGGCGCTGTCGTAGACGCTGAGCGTGGCCTGGGACGTGCTCTCGGTCAGATCGGCAATCACGCTCACACCGCCGGCGCTGCCCAGCGCCGTGCTGTCGCTCTTCACGTGCACGGGGCGGCCCACCAGGGAGGTGGCCTGCAGATGCTGGGTGGACTGGAAGGCGCTGGCGAAGCCGGCAAAGCTCGCACTCATCTTCTGGGTCTCTTCCAGCGACGAGAACTGAGCCAGCTGGGCCACGAATTCGCCGTTGTCCTGCGGCTTGGTCGGGTCCTGGTTCTCCAGCTGCGCGACCAGCAGCTTGAGGAACTCGTTGCGACCCATCTCGTTGTTCTTCTTGGTCTCGGCGGCGCCCTGGTTCGTCAGCGAGTAATCCGCCAACACCCTGCTCAAGGCACTGCCACTGTTCACGTCACTCATGAGAGTCTCCTGCTGACACTCGGGATACTGGATTCACTGGGTTCACTGCCCCATGGACAGCACACGCTGCATCATGGTCTTGGCGGCATTCATCACGTCGACATTGGTCTGGAACGCCCGGGAAGAGGAGATCATGTTGGCCATCTCTTCCACGATGTTGACGTTGGGGTAGTACACGTAACCGTTCTCGTCGGCGAGCGGGTGCTCCGGCTCGTAACGCTCCTGATAGGGCGCCTCGGATTCGAGGATGCCCATCACCTGCACGCCCAGCCCCATGCCCTGCTCGCCGGCGAAGGCGTTGGCATCGGCGTCGCCCAGCAGCTCGGCGGCGATGCTGGCGAACACCGGGTGACGGGCGCGGTAGACCTGGTCGGGGCTGCCGGCGGCGCTGTTGGCATTGGCCATGTTGCTGGCCGTGGTGTTCAGGCGAACGCTCTGGGCGCTCATCGCGGACCCGGAGATATCGAAGATGGACATCAGGCTCATGCTCACTCTCCTCGCAGGGCTTTCATCATTCCGGCGAATTTGCCGTTGAGAAACTGGAAGCTGGCCTGGTGCTCCAGCGCGTTGCGGGCGAAGGCGGCGTTCTCGATCTGCTCATCCACGGTGTTGCCGTCGATGGAGGGCTGCAGTGGCGTGCGGTAGAGCAGCTCGCCCTGGTCCATGGCGCCGGAGGGGCTGCCGATGTGGCGTGCGCTGCTGGTGGCCATGGTCAGTTCGCCCCACTGCATGCCCATGCGCTGCTTGAGCACGCTGGCGAAATCGATGTCGCGGGCCTTGTAGCCGGGGGTGTCGGAGTTGGCGATATTGGTGGCCAGGATCTGCGAACGCTCGCCGCGCAGCAGCAGAGCCTGTTCGTGCACACCGAGTGCGTTGCTGAAACTGATGGTCATGGTCTGGTCCTTTCCTGTGTATTTGCCGGTGTTTGCCACTGGGGGCGCCACAACCGGGCTTTGGAGCACAAGGAGCAAAGGCCGTGCCAGATTTTTTTATCGTTTATTTTCAATAGCTTGTGATTTAAAGACGGAATATCGCGGGGGAATCGGCAATGGGTTTCCGCTGCAGCGGCAAAGGGACCGGCGGCATTCAAAGCTGTTGTTCCATGCGATTTCGACCCGGTCCCGGGCGGCGGTCACCCCGCTCTGCGACTGACCCGCAGCGGTCCCCGCTGCCCTCGCATCGCAATGAGCCTCGGTCTCATTG
>CAYQBR010000180.1:0-3413 GCA_964415735.1 uncultured Klebsiella sp.
CGAGCAGCGTGGGCTGCATGGAGCGCCCGGAAATGGAGTTCAGATCGGCGATGGCACTCTTGAAGAACACGATGCTGGCCAGCAGAAACAGGAACTTCCTGTTTTCCCGCCAGAAGGCTGCGAAGTAGTGCTTCATGTCGTGTTCCTGCCTGTGCTGTCGGGTGGTTGCGTCCGACTCCGAGCGCCGACAATAGGCGATGCTCGCAGGGCAAGTCAAATCCCTCAGGCTTTGTGCGGGCTAGCGTTTGCGGCTGGTGCGCACCGGACGATTCTTATACGCTTGCCCGGTGCCTTCGTGTCCCGCCGCCTTTGCGATCGAGTGCCTCCTCCATGCCTCTGAGTGCGTTTCATGCCATCAGCCGCGACTGGTTCGTCCAGCAGTTCGGCACGCCCACCCAGGCACAGGCGCAGGCCTGGCCGGCGATCAAGGCCCGACGTCACACCTTGATCAGCGCCCCGACCGGCAGCGGCAAGACCCTGGCCGCGTTCTTCGCCGCCATCGACGATCTGCTGCAGCAGGCCCAGCACGGGCCGCTGCCCAGGGCCACCCGCATTCTCTATGTCTCGCCGCTCAAGGCGCTGAGCAATGACATTCACCGCAACCTGGAACAGCCCCTGCAGGGGCTGGCCGACCTGGCCCGCGAGCGCGGCTGCGTGCCCGCCGACATCAGCGTGGCGGTGCGCACCGGCGACACCACGCCCACCGAGCGCCAGCGCATGCTGCGCAGTCCGCCCCATATCCTGGTGACCACGCCCGAGTCCCTCTATCTGCTGCTGACCAGCGAGGGTGGCCGCCAGATGCTGCGCACCGTGGGCACGGTGATCGTCGATGAAATCCATGCCCTGCTGGGCGACAAGCGCGGTTCCCATCTGGCGCTCTCGCTGGAGCGACTGGCGCATGTGGTCGGCGGCCCGCTGCAGCGCATCGGCCTGTCGGCCACGCAGCGGCCCTTGTCGCTGGTGGCCGACTTCCTGGTCGGGCAGCGCCCGGATGAACCCTGCGTCATCGTGGACTCCGGCCATCGCCGCGCGCTGGACGTGACGCTGGAAGTGCCCGGCTCCCCGCTCAGCGCGCTGATGAGCAACGAGGTGTGGGCCGAGCTGTACCAGCGTCTGGTGCAGCTGATCGAGTCCCACGGCACCACGCTGGTGTTCGTCAACACGCGGCGCTTGTCGGAGCGCCTGGCGCTGGCACTGACGGAGCGCCTGGGCGAAGGCATGGTCAGCTCGCACCACGGCAGCATGAGCAAGGAGCATCGCCATCGCGCCGAACAGCGGTTGAAGGCCGGGCAGCTCAAGGTGCTGGTGGCCACCGCGTCCATGGAACTGGGCATCGACGTCGGTCATGTGGACCTGGTGGTGCAGTTCTCCTCGCCCGGCAGCATCGCGAAATTCCTGCAGCGCGTGGGCCGCAGCGGCCACTCCGTGCGCGGCACGCCCAAGGGCATCCTGTTCCCGCTCACCCGGGACGATCTGGCGGAATGCACGGCGCTGCTCAACGCCCTGCGCGAAGGCGAGCTGGATCGCATCCTGATGCCCGAGCAGCCGGCCGACATCCTGGCGCAGCAGATCGTGGCCGAGGTGGCGTCTTCCCAGGGCGAGTCCGGCCCCGAACTCAGTTGGAACCTCGACGAGCTCTACGCCCTGCTGGCGCGCGCCTATCCGTACCGTGCCCTGACGCGCACGCAGTTCAATGCCATCGTGAAGATGCTGTCCGAGGGCTATTCGACGCGTCTTGGGCGCCAGGGCGCCTACCTGCATCTGGATGCCATCCACAACCGCGTCATCGCGCGCCGCAATGCCCGCCTCACCGCCCTGACCAATGGCGGCGCCATTCCCGACATGTTCGATTACCAGGTGGTGCTGGACCCGGACGACACCGTGGTCGGCAGCCTGAACGAGGATTTCGCCCTGGAGACCCTGCCCGGCGACATCTTCACCCTGGGCAGTCACAGCTGGCAGCTGCTGCGGGTGGATGGGCTCAAGGTGCGGGTGCGCGATGCCCAGGGCGCGCGACCGACCATTCCGTTCTGGTTCGGTGAGGGGCCAGGGCGCACGCGGGAGCTGTCCGAGGCCGTGAGTACTCTGCGCGAGACCATCGACGGCTATCTGCTGGCCGATGCTGCCGCCGAGGCCGTGCAATGGCTGCGCGAGGCGCTGCGCCTGCCCGCGTCCGCCGCGCAGCAGCTGGTGGATTACCTGCAGGCCGGCCGCAATGCGCTGGACGTGATGCCCACCCAGAGCACCCTGGTGATGGAGCGCTTCTTCGACGAAGTGGGCGACATGCACGTCGTCATCCACTCGCCGTTCGGCAGCCGGCTGAATCGCGCCTGGGGGCTGGCCCTGCGCAAGCGCTTCTGTCGCACCTTCAATTTCGAGCTGCAGGCGGCGGCCAACGAGGACAGCATCGTGATCTCGCTGGGCTCCGTGCACAGCTTCCCCTTGCAGGAAGTCTATGCCTATCTGCAGAGCGCCAGTGTCGAGGACGTGCTGGTGCAGGCGCTGCTGGACGCGCCCATGTTCGAGGTGCGCTGGCGCTGGAATGCCACCCGCTCGCTGGCCATCCAGCGCAATCGCAGTGGCCGGCGGGTGCCGCCGCAGTTCCAGCGCATGGACGCCGAAGACCTGGTGGCCCACGTGTTTCCCGATCAGATCGCCTGCTTCGAGAACATCCAGGGCAAGCGCGAGGTGCCCGAGCATCCTCTGGTTCAGCAGACCATTCACGATTGTCTGACCGAGGCCATGGACATCGACGGGCTCACCCGGCTGATCAGCGCCATCGAGGCCTCCGAGCTGACCCTGATCGCGCGGGACTTGCGCGAGCCCTCGCCCTTCGCGCAGGAGATCATCAACGCCCGGCCCTATGCCTTCCTCGACGATGCGCCCTTCGAGGAGCGGCGCACCAATGCCATTCGCCACCGCAGCTGGCTGGACCCGGCCGAGGTGCAGTCCTACAGCGTGCTGGACGAGGCCGCCATCGCCCAGGTGCGCGAAGAGGCCTGGCCGCTGGTGCGCTCGGCGGACGAGCTGCATGACGCGCTCTACTCGCTCGCCTTCATCACTGCAGCTGAGGCGCAGCAGCACGGCTATGGCCGCCTGCTGCAGGCACTGGTCGCTGCGGGTCGCTGCGCCCGCCTGGAAACGGGATCACTGAACGTCTGGGTGGCCGCTGAGCGCCTGCCGCTGCTGCGCGCGCTTTACCCGCAGGCCGTATGCACGCCGCCGCTGTCTCTTCCCGAGTCTCTGCAGGCCGAGACCTGGGACGACGACACCGCCCTGCGCGAGGTGCTGCGTCGTCGGCTGGAAGGCATGGGACCAGTGAGTCAGGAGCAGCTGGTGACGTTGCTGGACCTGCGCCCAGTGCTGGTCGAAGTCGCGCTGCTGGGGCTGGAGACCGAGGGCTTCGCCTTCCG
>CAYQBR010000181.1:0-2099 GCA_964415735.1 uncultured Klebsiella sp.
TCGGCCGAGAGATAGAGGTATTCCGCGAACTTGCCGATGAACTCGTGGTAGACGGGCAGGCCGATGGAGCCATCGTCGTGGAACACCGGGGCGCCACGCACCAGGGTGCTGATATTGAAGAAGGGCGAGGTCACCAGTCGTCGCGGGGTGGACCAGGTGGCGCCCATGTCCTCGGAATGCATGGCATTGATGGCGCTGCCGCCCCAGCCGCCGATGGACACCGACACGTAGAACAGCCACAGGCGCCGGTCCGGCGCCAGGGCCACCACCGGATTGCCCAGCTTGCGCACGTAGCGATCCAGCCCCTGCTGGGTGGACTCGCGGGTGGCGAGCACGAATTCGTCCTGCCAGGTCTCTTCGCTCACGTCAAAATGGGCGCCGCGAATCTGCACATCGGCCGCGCCTTCGCGTGAGCCGGCAAACCACACCGAGAGCAGGGTGTCATCCGACAGCTGGGTCAGCGCGGCGGCGTGCACGTAGTCGTCCACATCGGAGGACGCGAAACTGTTGACGAAAGGGGAGCTGGGGGAGAGCGCCAGGGTCGGCGACCCGGCATGTTCATCCAGGAATGGCGCGGGCACGGCGGCCGGGTGCTGAACCCAGGCAACGGCGAAAAGAACCAGGATGAAAGGCGCAAGACCAAGGCGCCAGAGCAGAGAGCGATCTGCGAATGACACTGACGAAACAACCTTTGCTAATTGTTTTTATGTGAGCGACTTCACATCCTGTCCATCGCAGCTGCCCGGAGGATAAACGACTGGCATGGTCGAGTCCACCGGGCATTTCGTCGTGTCGAGTGCGATCTTACTGGGCTGAGGCGGGCTCCTGCTCCAGCCATTCGTTGAGTTCGAGCACGTCCTGCGGACTCAGCAGGCCGGACACCTGCTTCAGGCGCAGGGTGTTGAGCACGTAGGTGTACCGCGCGTCGGAGTAGTTGCGCAGCGCCACGAACAGCTGACGGCGCGCCTGCAGCACGTCGACGATGTTGCGGGTGCCCACTTCGTAGCCCACTTCCACGCCTTCCAGCGCGCTCTGGGCCGAAGTGATGGCCTGCTGACGCTGGGCCACCACGAGGGCGTCGGTGTTGACGCGGCGATACGCATTGCGGGCGTCCTGTGTGGCCTGGCGCCGTGTCAGATTGACCTGCTCCTGCTGGGCCACGACGTCGTACTCGGCGGCGCGGCGGCGCGCCGAGGTGCCGCCCCCGGCGAACAGGGGGATGTTGATGTTGAGGCTGAGAGCCGTGCCGTCGATGGCGCCCGTGCTGCGCAGACCGCCGTCGGCGCCCTGGCCGCCGGCCGTCACGTTGTGGTTGAACGTGCCGGACAGGGAGATGGTGGGCAGGTGGTCCGACTTGCGGGCCTTCAGGTTCTCCTGCTGGGCTTCCAGATTGTAGCGGGCGGCGATCAGGGCCAGATTGCCGCTGAGAGCCTGCTCCGTCCAGGACTCGGCAGAGCCCTCGGCGTTGACGATGGGGAAGTCCTCGCGCAGCACTTCCACGTTCGGGTGCGGCTGACCGGTGATGGCTTCCAGTGCCTCGAAGGCGGCGGCCAGGTCGTCCTCGGCAATCAGCGTGTTGTTGCGGGCCAGGTCATAAGCAGCCTGACTCTCATAGACTTCGGTGATGGTGATCAGGCCGACTTCCTCGCGCTGGCGGGACTGTTCGAACTGGCGCTCCGCGGCCTGCTCTTCCTGCACGCTGGTCTCCAGGTCGTCCATGGCGCGCAGCACATTGAAGTAGGCCGTTGCCACGCGAATGATCAGGGCCTGTTCCTGGGCCGCATAGCCGATGGCGCCGGCCTGGTCCTGCAGCTTGGCGCCCTGGTAGGTGTACCAGGCACTCATGTTGAACAGAGCCTGGCTGATGTTCAGGCGGTAGCCGTGGGCGTTCTGTCCGGGGCGGAAACTCATCTCGCCGGCGGGGCCCGCTGTCTGGCGCGTGGTGGAGCCCTGCAGCGCGATGTTCGGCAGCAGCACGGCACGGCCTTGATCCAGCAGCGTGCGGCGTGACTGGTACTGGGCCTCGGCCTGACGCAGCGTGGGGTCATTGCGCATGGCGAGTTCGAGGATGGAGACCAGATCGTCGGCCATGACGGCCG
>CAYQBR010000181.1:2199-3411 GCA_964415735.1 uncultured Klebsiella sp.
CATTCCGGTTTGCCCGTGTGCAAAATGTGAGGTCGGGCGGTCTTGTGACACGCGCGAAGCGATTGAGGCATAATGCAGCCCGGTTCGCTCCGTCACTTCTCGCGAACCGCCACTTACAGGAATCAGCCATGAGCGCCAAGCCCGAACAGTTTCTCGACAAGATTGCCCGCCTCGACAGCAGCACGAACTACCGGTTCACCGGGTCGCGCAAGGTGTATGTGCAGGGCAGCCGATCCGACATTCTGGTGCCGATGCGCGAGATCACGCTGACCGACACGCTCACCGAGAACGGCCGCGAGCCCAATGCGCCGGTGCGCGTGTATGACACCTCCGGGATCTACACCGATCCGGCCGCCCGCATCGATCTGCGTGCCGGTCTGCCCGCCCTGCGCGCGGCCTGGATCGCCGAGCGCGGCGACACCGAGCAGTTGAGCGGCGTGACGTCCACCTACGGCCAGCAGCGCCAGAGCGATCTGCGCACGGCGCACCTGCGCTTCGAGCACCTGCGTGCGCCTCGCCGTGCGAAGGCCGGCGCGAATGTCACGCAGCTGCACTATGCGCGCAAGGGCATCATCACGCCGGAAATGGAATACATCGCCATCCGCGAGAACATGAGCTATCTGCAGGCCCGCGAGCAGGCCGCGCTGAGTGCGCAGCACCGCGGGGAATCCTTCGGCGCGTCCATCCCGAAGGAGATCACGCCGGAATTCGTGCGCTCGGAAGTGGCGCGCGGCCGCGCCATCATTCCCGTCAACATCAATCACCCGGAAGTCGAGCCCATGATCATCGGCCGCAATTTCCTGGTGAAGATCAACGCGAACATCGGCAATTCCGCGCTCACTTCGTCCATCGAGGAAGAAGTGGAAAAACTCACCTGGTCGGCGCTCTGGGGTGCCGACACGGTGATGGACCTGTCCACCGGGCGCAACATCCACGAGACGCGCGAGTGGATCATCCGCAACTCCATGCTGCCCATCGGCACCGTGCCCATCTACCAGGCGCTGGAGAAGGTGGACGGCATCGCCGAGGAGCTGACCTGGGAGCTGTTCCGCGACACGCTGATCGAACAGGCCGAGCAGGGCGTGGACTATTTCACGATTCACGCCGGCGTGCTGCTGCGCTATGTGCCACTGACGGCCCAGCGCGTCACGGGCATCGTCTCGCGCGGTGGCTCGATCATGGC
Source organism: uncultured Klebsiella sp. (assembly GCA_964415735.1). Lineage (GTDB taxonomy): Bacteria > Pseudomonadota > Gammaproteobacteria > Pseudomonadales > Pseudohongiellaceae > UBA5078. The sequence goes on from CAYQBR010000181.1 coordinate 3,383, forward strand.
TAAATGGTGCCTGGCGCACCACAAGGAGA
>CAYQBR010000182.1:0-3404 GCA_964415735.1 uncultured Klebsiella sp.
TGCGTGTCACGGGCAGCGCAGATGATGAGTGGTTCTCGTGTGGCGCCGAGCATAGCACGGCACTCTCGCGGCTCTACAGGGGACGCGCGAATTTCAGGGCTGCCACCACTGGGCCGGGTCCTGCGCCTGACCGTCATGGCGGATCTCGAAATACAGGCCGGGCTGACCCGAGCCGCCATCCCTGCCGGCGGTCGCCAGGGGTTCGCCGCGATTGACCCAGTCCCCGTTGCGCTTGATCAGACTGCCGGTGTTGGCATACAGGCTCATGTAGCCAGCGCCGTGATCCACCACCACCAGCAGGCCGGAGCCCCGCAGCCAGTCGGCGAACACCACCCGGCCCGGATGCACGGCACGCACGGGCGTACCTTCCGTGGCGCCCAGCACGATGCCCTGGCGGTGCAGATTGCCGTCGCTGTAGCTCTCGCCGAAACGATTCAGGGCTTCGCCGTCCACGGGGCGGGGCAGGCGGCCGCGCGCGTCGGCGAAGGGCGCCAGATCCTCGGGTGCCGGGATGTTGATGACGACATCGCGGATCTGCTGCACCAGGCTTTCCAGGCGTTGCTGGTCTTCCCGCAGTTGGTCCAGTTCGGTACTGCGTGCCGCCATTTCTTTGGCCAGCTCGGCCAGCAGTCCCTCCCGGCGCGCCGTCTCGCTCGCCAGCGCGGCTTGCGCGTCCTCCAGCGTCTGGCGTGAACGTTCCAGAGTCTGTTCGGTGTCGAGAAGGCGCGTGGCGGTGGTGTCGAGGGATTGCAGCGTGGTGCGGTAGGCCGTGATGCCGTCGAGGCGGGCGCGGTTGAAATCGCTGTAGTAGCGCAGCATGCGCGCACTGCGGGAAGGGTCGTCCTGGGTCAGCAGCAGCTGGAGATAACTGTCCCGACCGCTGCTGTAGGACGCGCGCAGTGCCTGGCGCACCAGGGCTTCCTGACTGGCCAGGGCCTGTTCCAGTTCGCTCTGCTGGTGTTCAAGCTGCTGGAGCTCCTCGCGCAGCGCCAGGATCTGCGCCTCGGTGTCGAGAATGGCCGTGCGGTTGGCGGCGATGGCGGTGCTGCTGTCGCGCAGCGCCTGCTCCAGGGCCGTGCGATCGCTGGCGGCCGTGCGCAGCCAGTCCTCGATCTGCGCGATGGCGGCGCCCACCTGCTCCAGCTGTTCCTCCGGCAGCGGCTCCTCGGCCGCCATGCCCGCCGGGCTGCCGAGCAGCGCGACGCTCAGCAGCAGCGCGGCGGCGTGCCGACAGGGGCTCAGGCGTTCTTGTGCACGAGGCATTGGCCGGTCATTTCTGCCGGGACGGGCAGCTCCATCAGGGCAAGCATGGTGGGCGCGATGTCGCACAGGCTGCCGGGGCTGCGGAAAGTCCAGCCGCGCTTGCCGACATAGACCAGAGGCACGGGGCCGCTGGTGTGGGAGGTCATGGGCTGACCGGATTCCGTGTCCACCATCTGCTCCACGTTGCCGTGGTCGGCGGTGATCAGGCACTGGGCATCGTGGGCCTCGATGGCCTCCACGAGGCGGCCGAGACAGACATCCAGGGCTTCAACAGCCTTGACGGCGGCGTCGAAGCTGCCGGTGTGCCCGACCATGTCGCCGTTGGCGTAATTGCAGATGATGGCGTCATAGGTGCCGGCCGCGATGGCCTCCACCAGCTTGTCGGTGACTTCGAAGGCGCTCATCTCCGGCTTCAGGTCGTAGGTGGCCACTTGCGGGGAGGGCACCAGGATGCGAGTCTCGCCCGCATAGGGTTCCTCGCGTCCGCCGCTGAAGAAGAAGGTCACGTGCGCGTATTTCTCGGTTTCGGCGATGCGCAGCTGGGTCTTGTCCAGCGCGCCGAGGTATTCGCCCAGCACATTGTCCATGGTCTGGGGCGGGTAGGCGCACAGCACGTCGATGTCGGCGGCATATTCGGTCAGCGTGACGAAATCCCCCAGTGCGGGCTGCACACGGCGCACGAAACCCTTGAAGGCCGGGTCGCAGAGGGCGCGGGTCAGCTGGCGCGCGCGGTCGGAACGGAAATTCATGTAGATCAGCGTGTCGCCGTCCTCGAAGTGCACGGGCGCTTCCCCGGGCCCGGCCACCACGGTGGCCTTGACGAATTCGTCGTCCTCGCCACGGGCATAGGCGGCATTCAGCGCGTCCTCGACGCTGGCACTGTGGAATTCGGCTCGAGCCTCGGTCAGCAACTCATAGGCGGCCTGCACGCGATCCCAGCGATTGTCGCGGTCCATGGCGTAATAGCGGCCGATGATGGACACGATGCGACCGCAGCCGGTCTCGCGCAGCCGCGCTTCGGCGCGTTGCAGCGAGGCGAGTGCGCTGCGCGGCGGGGTGTCACGGCCATCGAGGAAGGCGTGCAGGTAGATGCGCTCGGCGCCGCGCTGGCTGGCCAGGTCGATCATCGCCAGGATCTGGTCCTCATGGCTGTGGATGCCGCCTGGCGAGAGCAGACCCATGATGTGCACGGACTTCTCGTTGAGAATGGCCTTGTCCACGGCGTCGACCAGCGGCTCGTTGAGGAAGAAGGTGCCGTCCTCGATGGCCTTGTCGATGCGCGTGAGGTTCTGGTAGACGATGCGGCCGGCGCCCAGGTTCATGTGCCCCACTTCGGAGTTGCCCATCTGCCCTTTCGGCAGGCCGACGGCTTCGCCGGAGGTGGTGATCAAGGTGTGTGCACAGCGCTGCCAGAGGGCATCCCAGACGGGGGTGCGGGCGGCGCTGATGGCGTTGTGTTCAGTCTCTTCACGGTAACCCCAGCCATCGAGAATGAGCAGCAGGGTGGTGGAGCGACGGGGAGCAGTGTGTGAACTCATGGGAACAGGTCTTCCGGTAGGGGTGGACGCAAGTGCCGCGCATTATCCCGGAAAGCCACGGGCAAGGCGAGCCTGCGCGGGCGGCCCGAACTTTCTTATGCCCGGGAATGCTGTGTATACTGCCCACCTTTTTTGCGCGCCTGTGGTGGCTTCGGCTGCCTGGCGCGCCTTCGCCGCAACGCCGTCGCGGGCGGCCAGGACCACGGGGACTTATGGCGCAATTCATTGAATTTGTTGGTAATCACTGGATGCTGTCCAGTCTCTGGGTGGGTCTGGTCATTGCCCTGATCTTTCATCGCAACAAGACCTCCGGCGAAGCCGTCACGGCCCAGCAGGCCGTGATGCTCATCAACCGCTCCAATGCGGTGGTGGTCGATATTCGCGACAAGAAGGATTACGACAGCGGCCACATCGTCGACTCCTTCCACATTCCGCTGACCAAGCTGGGCACGCGTGTGGCCGAGCTCGACAAGTACAAGGGCGTCCCCGTCATCGTGGCCTGCCGACTCGGGCCGCAGTCCGTCGACGGCGTCAAGGTGCTGCGCAATGCAGGCTTCACCCGGGTGCTGCGTCTTGCCGGCGGCATGACCGAGTGGCGCACGC
>CAYQBR010000183.1:0-3401 GCA_964415735.1 uncultured Klebsiella sp.
TGCCGATGAAGCCGATGGAGGGAATGGCCCAGGCGATGTAGCGCACGATGCTCAGTTCGCTGTCCAGGCGCTCGGCCTCGCCGGTGCAGATGTCCTTGATGGTGTTGGAAGCGTCCTGAATGCTGCGCGTGCTGCCGAAACGATGCAGACCGGAGAGCACCGCGCGCGGCAGCAGGTAGCTGCGCTCCGGCTCGGGCAGCGCCTGCACCGGTCGGGCGTAGTGGCGGGCGTCCTCCGGCAGGATGCTGGTGCCCTCGGACACCTGCAGCAGCTCGCGGTCGAGCAGCGCGCGCTCCTGCAGCACGCGGCGACCCTTCATGCCGATGATCGACAGGGCCCAGAACATCAGGATGATGCAGGTCTCCTGCTCGATGTCGCGCAGGATCACGTACATGGAGCGCTCGGCCACATAGGTGTCATCGGCCGCCTGCAGCGCCGCCTGCTGTTCCAGCACCAGCTCGGCATTGGGCAGGACCACCGCCACATAGACCGCGTGGACCACGATCACGCAGATGATCAGCGCGAAAACCTGGTAGATCACTTCGGAGAGATAGTTCTGCTTCATGCACGGACCCTTGTGTCAGTCATTGTGTGGCGGTGGCGAGGCGCGCCGGCCTCAGATGTCCACCGGAAAGGAGGCGCCCAGATCCTGCGAGAGCTGCTCGGTGGGAATGAAGCGCCCGGGCGAGGCGTCGGCGTCATCCCCCACCTGGGCGATGTCCTGGGCGTCGGGGTTCAGGGCGTCGTCGGGCATCACCGCGCCGTCATCGGCCGGCTCCTCGGTCTGCCCTGCGGGCGTCTGGCTGGCGTCGCCGGCCTGGTCGGCTGCTGTCTGGGCGAGGGCGGCGCCTGCCCACAGACTGGCCAGCAGGAGCAGGAGACGGGCGACTGCCGAGGCGATTCGCATGGTTCATTCCTCCAGGTAGCGGGCGATGCGGAAGCCCAGGTCATTGCGTGCGGTGTCGCCGAAATCGCGATAGGACAGGCGGATCTCGGTGACGGTGCTGTGGGCCCAGCTCGAGCCCTTGATGGTGTGATAGGTGCCTTCGTTCGGTCCCAGCGGATCGACTTCCACGCTGGCGCCCACACTCAGTGTGGTGCCGTAGTGATCGTGCACCCATTCCGAGACATTGCCGGCCATGTCATGCATGCCGCGGGCATTCACCGGAAACTGTCCCACCGGCGCGGTGCCCAGGTAGGTGTCGTCGTAGCCGGCCATGTAGGCGCCCATGAAACTGCGCACGGAAACGTCGGCGAAATTGCCGGCGCGCTCGGGCGGCGGCATCTGCTCGCCCCAGGGGAAGCGCAGGGTGTTGCCGTTGCCATCGGTGCGGGCGGCCCATTCCCATTCCGCTTCCGAGGGCAGGCGATAGCCCGTGGCCTCGGGGTTGAAGCCCACCACCTCGTCGCCCTCCACCTGATAGAACAGCGGCAGGCCTTCCTGCTCGCTCAGCCAGTTGCAGTAGAGCGCGGCGTCCTTCCAGGTGACCTGCACCACCGGCTGATTGTCCAGATCGATGGTCTGCCCCTGCAGCGTGCCCGAGGAGTGCTCTGGCCGGAACGCGCGGAACTGCAGGTTGGTGACTTCATGGGGCGAGAGGTAGAACGGCCGCTCCAGGCGCACTTCGCGCAGGTCCTCGTTGGCACGTCGCCCGGGCTCGCGGCGCGATGCGCCCATGGTGAACTGACCGGGGTAGAGCAGCGTGAGGGACTGGCCGGCGGCGGTGGTGATGACGGGGCGAATCGCCTCGATTCGCGCCTCTTCCAGGGACTTCAGCGTGACGCGCAGCTCCTGCTCCAGCCCCGGACGGGAGGTGAAACTGACGGTGTACGGCACATAGCCTTCCTGACGGATCTCGATGACCTGGCTGGCCGCCATCAGCTCCAGGGTCTGATTGGCCTGACCGCGCAGCTCGCCGTCCACGTAGACCTGCGCGTCGGCCGGCTCGGCCACGATGCGCACGGAGGAGGTGATGGGCACCAGCGGCACGGTGATGTCCTGCTCTTCGTCGGGGCGGGTCTCGAGGGTGCGGCTGGCGGCGTTGAAGCCGCTGCGGAACAGAGTGACTTCGTGGGCGCGACCGGGCGGCAGCGCCACTTCCAGCGGGGTCTGCCCGCGGAACTCGCCATTGATGGTGACATTGGCGCCACTGGGCTGGGAGCGGATGAACACCAGACCGTCGGCGCGCTCCAGACTGACGGGCGACAGCTGCTGATCTTCGCCTGCACGCACCACCAGCTGGCCTTGCCAGGCCTTGTGCGCCGCCAGTTTCAGGGTGAGCTCGTGCTCACCTTCCAGGATCTCGCCGGTGTAGGGCGTGGTGCCGATCAGCTGGCCGTCCACCAGGATTTCCGCACCGGGCGGCGTGGTGCTGAAGCTGATGTCGCCCCAGGCGGGCGCGAGGCTCAGCGCGACATCGTTCTGCTGGGAGCGGCCGAGCACGGTGAGCGGCTGCGTCAGGGGCAGATAGCGTTCGGCCTGCACGCTCAGTTCATAGTCGCCCGGCTCCACTTCCAGGCCGCGCAGAGGCGTGCGGCCCAGCTCCTGACCGTCAAGCAGCACCAGGGCGCCGGCAAGCGGGCCACCCTCGCCCTGCGCCTCGATGTTCACCAGCCCGGGCAACTCACGCAGCTGCACGGGGAAGTCCTGGGCCTGTTCCTCGCCCACCGCGAGAGTGAAGCGTTCCTCGTGATAGCCGGGATTGCGAATCAACACCTCGTAGCTACCCGGCAGCATGAGCATGCGCCCTCCCAGCGCCAGCTGGAAGCCGTCGAGAAACTCCATGCTGGCGGTGATCGGCTCGACCTGCACCAGCACCGAGCGCGCGGTGAGGATGAACCAGCCGCAGACCCCCGCCACCAGCAGGAAGCCGGCGACCAGGAAGTGCGGCCAGCGCAGGCGCAGGCCGGCGCGACGCGGTGTCGCGTCGGGCGGCGTGAAGTCGATGGGGACGATGGGTTCCGCGAATTCGGCGGAGGCGGAATCGCCACCGGGCGCGGCTGTGGGTTTCGAATGATCCTGCATGAGCTCAGCGCCTGTTGACCGCGACGATTTCTTCCGTACAGGCCACCGTCACCGGCGCACTGCGATTGTCAAAGCCCACCTCGAATTCCGTGCGCACGTCGCGATAGCCGGGGCGTGTGCCCACGGCCACATAGCGACCGGGCTTCAGGCTGAGCGTCTGACTCTCGAAGCGACCCAGCACGCCGACTTGGTACAGAGTCACTTCGGTGAGATTGTCCGACAGCAGCTGCACATCCACGGGCACCTGGGCACGGGCCAGCAGGACTTCCACCTGGCTGAGCTGCTGCTGCAGGCGGGGGCCGGGGTTCTCCAGCGCCAGAGCGGTGTAGTAGACCTGCACTGCCTGGGCGTGCACGGCGGTGTCGGCGAGGCGTTC
>CAYQBR010000184.1:0-1057 GCA_964415735.1 uncultured Klebsiella sp.
CAGGTGTTCGGCAAGGCCCAGGGCATCGCCACCAAGGACCCGGCCTTCGGCCTGGAGGCCGTGTGGATCGAGCCGGCGCACAAGGATCAGGCCCAGACCCTGGGCTACACGGTGGTGGACAGCAGCACCGTCATCGCCACCCACCTGAACACGCTGCTGCACAAGCATGCCCACGAATTGCTGGGTCACGAGGAAGTCCACGAGCTGCTGGCCATGCTGGGCAAGACCTCGAAGAAGCTGGCCGAGGATCTGCCGTCCATGGTCAACACCAACATCCTGCTGCGCGTGCTGCAGAACCTGCTGATCGAGGAGGTGCCGATCCGCGACATGCGCACGATCGCCGAAGCCTTGGCGGCCGCCTCGGTGAAGAGTCAAGATCCCGGCGTTTTGACTGCGGCGGCGCGGGTCGCGCTGTCCCGCGTGATCGTGCAGAGCATCTTCGGAACCGCGTCGGATCTGGCTGTCATGACCCTGGACCCGCCGCTGGAACAGTTATTGCTTAAGTCTGTGCAACAGAGTCAGCAACAAGGCGCGCTGGCCAGCGAGGACGGCATGGTGATCGAACCGGCCCTGGCCGAACGCCTGCAGCGCTCCCTGCTGGGAGCCGCCCGCAACCAGGAGGCTGCCGGCAAGCCGGCCGTGCTGTTGGTGCCGGCGCCGCTGCGGGCCGTGCTGAGCAAGTTTGTCCGGTTCACGATTGCCGGCTTGAAGGTGCTGTCTTACCAGGAAATTCCTGACAACAAGCAGATCACGATTGTCGCCACCGTAGGTCAGTAGCGAGAGGATTGAACGATGAAGGTGAAACGATATCTGGCGCTGGACATGCGCCGCGCGCTGGCCAGCATCCGTGAGGAGATGGGCGAGGACGCCGTGATTCTGTCCAATCGCTCCGTCGAAGGCGGCGTGGAAGTCGTGGCGGCCTCCCTGCCGGGCGAGATCTCGTTTTCCTCTTCAGGCTCGCTGGAGCGCAGTGCCGCGCGTGCCACAACGGGCGTGGAGCCCGCGTCGGCTGCGGCTTCCGAGCCGGTGGCCCCGGCCGCCCAGGCGCGTCCTGCCG
>CAYQBR010000184.1:1157-3343 GCA_964415735.1 uncultured Klebsiella sp.
CAGGAGCAGCGCGAGCAGCAGGCCCGCGTCGAGGCCGAGACGCGCGAGATGCAGCGCATGCGCGCCGAACTCAATGGCATCCGCCGGCTGCTGGAACAGCGTCTGAGCGGTCTGGCCTGGGATCAGTTCGCCCGCCGCACGCCGGTGCAGGCCAGTCTGTGGGAGCGGCTCAACGCCATGGGCGTGCCCGCCGCGCTGAGCAAGTCCCTGCTCGACTCCCTGCAACCCGAGCTGTCCTCCGCCCAGGCCTGGCGGTTCGCAATTGCCTCTTTGTCCCGCAAGGTGCCGGTGGCGGGGAAAGATCTTGCCGCCGAGGGCGGTGTGTTTGCCCTGCTCGGGCCGACCGGGGTGGGCAAGACCACCACCATCGGCAAGCTGGCCACCCGTCACGTGCTGGAGCACGGCCCGGACTCCGTGGCCCTGGTGACCACCGACAGTTACCGCGTGGCGGCCCATGAGCAGCTGCGCACCTTCGGCCGCATTCTGGGCGTGCCCGTGCGCGTGGTGGACGAGACCCACAGCCTGCGGCAGATCCTGGATTCCCTGCGCCACAAGTCCCTGGTGCTGATCGACACCGCCGGCCTGCATGCCAGCGACCCGAGTCTGACCGCCCAGCTCACGATGCTGCGCGAGTGCCGCGAGGTGCAGAATCTTCTGGTGCTGGCCTGCACCAGTCAGGGGGCGGTGTTGCATAATGCCGTCCGAACCTATTCGCCGGCCGGTCTTGCGGGCTGCATCCTGAGCAAGCTCGACGAAGCCGGACCGATGGGTGACGCCCTGGCGCTGGTGATCGAGCGGCAGCTCCCCGTGGTCTACGAGACGCACGGACAGAGCATTCCCGACGACATCAAGGTGGCGCAGGCCCACAATCTGGTGAGCAAGGCCGTGGCCTTGTCCATCCACAGTGACGAAGAGAACGAGCGACTGATGTACGAATTCGGCAATGTTCATGCAGACGAGCTGTCCGGCTGGGACGGCGAGGCGCGCGCTGCAGCGCCCATGCACGAGGCGCTTCGATGAAGCCAGTGCAGGTAGTGGCCATCACCGGTGGCAAGGGGGGCGTTGGCAAGACCAATGTCGCCGTGAATCTGAGCCTGGCGCTGGTGGAAACCGGCAAGCGGGTGATCCTGATGGATGCCGATCTGGGGCTGGCGAATGTCGACATCCAGCTGGGCATCAAGGCCGAGAAGACCCTGGCCGAGGTCATGAGTGGCGAGTGTTCGCTGCGCGAGGTGCTGATCACCACCGCCGGCGGCCTCAAGGTGATCCCGGCCGCGTCGGGCGTGCAGTCCCTGACGCAGCTCAGCACCCAGGAGCACGCGGGCCTGATCCAGGCCTTCAGCGAACTGGACGATCAGCTCGATGTGCTGGTGGTCGACACGGCCGCAGGCATCTCCGAGAGCGTGGTGAGCTTCGTGCGCGCCGCCCAGGAAGTGCTGGTGGTGGTGTGCGACGAGCCCTCGTCGATGACGGACGCCTATGCCCTGGTCAAGTTGTTGAACCGGGACTACGGCATGCAGCGCTTCCGGGTGCTGGCGAACATGACGCGCACGCCGGAAGAGGGGCGCAACCTGTTCGAGAAATTCATGCGGGTGACGGACCGCTTCCTGGACGTCACGCTGCAGTACGCGGGCGACATCCCCTGGGATGACGCCGTGCGCAAGGCGGCGCAGAAACAGCGTGCCGCGCTGGAAGCCTTTCCCGCGAGTCGCTGCGCGATTGCCTATCGCAAGCTGGCGCGCGAGGTGGCGAACTGGCCCGTCAGTCGCCAGGCCAGTGGCCGACTGGAATTCTTTGTTGAACGCTTGCTGATGAACGAAACCGCAGGTTGAACCCATGGTCCCCTCCACGAGTGGCGCATTGATGTACAGCGAAGTGCAGACCGACAGCATGAATGACATCGTGCTGCAGTATGCCCCTCTGGTGAAGCGCATCGCGCATCACCTGCTGTTGCGCATGCCCTCGAGTGTGCAGGTGGACGATCTGGTGCAATCGGGAATGATCGGTTTGCTGGAGGCGGCGCGCAAATACGATCTGAGCAAGGGGGCGAGCTTCGAGACCTATGCCGGCATCCGCATCCGTGGCGCCATGCTGGACGAGATCCGCAAGGGCGACTGGGCTCCGCGTTCCGTGCATCGCAAGTCGCGCGAGGTGGCCGATGCCATTCGCAGCGTCGAGATGCGCAC
>CAYQBR010000185.1:0-3309 GCA_964415735.1 uncultured Klebsiella sp.
ACTAGAAGGTCAAGCGCCGTGATGAAGATCAACAAGCTGTCTCAACATTCAGGTGTGTCCGCCAAGACCATCCGCTACTACGAAGAGATCGGATTGTTGCCGAAAGCAGTTCGAGCCGAGAACGGCTATCGGGAGTACGGGCAGAATTCGCTCGAGCTGTTGCGCTTCGTCAGACGCTGCCGTGATCTGCGTATTCCCATCGACAGCATCCGCAAACTGGTGAAGGTGCAGGCGTTTGGCACCGCTCCGTGCACAGAGGTGGATCAGATCGTGCGGAATCAACTGGAAAACGTCAGGGACACGATCAAGGAGATGCAACTGCTGGAGAAAGATCTGGCACTGCTGGCGTCGTCGTGCAAGGAACACAATGTAAGTCAGTGCAGGATTTTGAAGTCATTACAGACTGGCACGCCTCCGATTTACTAGACAACTGCCGAACCTGTTGATCCAGACATGTATGCTCTTTACGGTCACACCAAGTTGCTGCGCGACCTCAGCGATCTTGTAACCTCGATCAGTGACCTGCTTCACTGCTTCAATTTTGAAATCTTCAGGATAGCGTTCTGCGGACATATTCAGACACCTCTTGAATGCGTTAGTGTAACGCTATCAAGTGTCTAGAATATCGGGGGCTCGCCAGTTGCTGGAGCTTCGTGACTGCAGCTCTTGAAGTACTTGCAGGAGTCAGTTCTAGCGATCGATTTTGCCTCGGAGGTTGTCCAAATAATCTCCCCACCTCTGCATCATCTCCTTCCTCTGCTTCAGATGCTTGGTGCGATTATACGCCCGCCCATTGGCGTCCTTCACCGAATGCGCCAGCTGTTGCTCGATCCACTCCACAGGCACCTCCAGCACCTCGTCCAGCAGCGTTCTGGCCATTGCTCTGAAGCCATGGGGCGTCATCTGTTCATTGGTGTACCCGATATTGCGCAGAGCAGTGCGCACGCCGTTCTCGCTGAGTGGGCGGCTGGCACCACGAGCACTCGGGAAAATGTAGAGGCTGCGAGCAGTAATGGGCTGCAGTTCTTTCAGAATCTCGATGGCCTGCCGGCACAGCGGAATGATGTGAGGCTGGCCCATCTTCATCTTGTGACCGGGGATCTCGATGTGACTTTCCTCCCAGTTCACTTCGCTCCACTCCAGGTGGCGCAGTTCGCCAGGCCGGCAGAAGAAGAGGGGGGAAAGCTTTAGCGCGGCATGGACCACAGGGGTGCCAGTATATTGATCGATGGCGATCAGAAGCTTGGACACCTCCTTCGGGTTGGTGATGGAGGCAAAGTGCTTCGTCGTGGTGGTTTTCAGGGCGCCACTCAGATCGGCGCTGATATCGCGCTCCACGCGTCCTGTCGCGACTGCGTAGCGATAGATCAGGCCTGCGTACTGCTTGGCTCTGTGCGCGGCCTCAACGGCACCGCGCTCTTCAATCCGTCGCAGAACCTGCAGAAGCTCAAACGGCGTGATTTCATCAATCGGTCGACTTCCAAGCCACGGGAAGAGGTCTCTGTGCAGCAGATTGTGCAGGCGCTGATCATTGCCTTCCGATTTCTTGCCGCGCTTGCTTAACCACTCATTGGCCACGATCTCGAAGCTGTTGGTGCTGGCGGCCTGCTGGGCTGCCTTGACGGCGTGCTTGTTGCCCATCGGGTCAATGCCATTGGCCAGAAGGGCACGGGCTTCGTCGCGCTTGCTTCTGGCGAGCGCCAGTGAGGTGTCTGGATAGACGCCCAGGGCCATCAGCTTTTCTTTGCCATCAATGCGGTATTTGAGGCGCCAGTACTTGCCTCCATTGGTTTTGACCAGCAGGTAGAGACCTTTCTCGTCGGCAAGTTTGTAGTCTCTTTCAGTGGGCTTTGCTGCTTTAATCTTCAGGTCGGAGAGCGACATAAGTACCCCTGTTGGGGGTATCAATTTTCGAGGGTATCAATGTACCCCGAGACGTACCCCCAGGTAGTTTGGATTCAGGGGTACATGGTAGGACGCCACTGGACGACCTATCAAGCCTTATGTCATGAATTTATTGAGTTTTTAGACGGGTTTGGACGTTGCTGGAACAGTGTTTGGTGCCCCGGGCAGGATTTGAACCTGCGACCTGTCCCTTAGGAGGGGACCGCGCTATCCAGCTGTGCCACCGGAGCAGAGGTGGGGGTGTTTCAGGGTCTGGCTGTCTGGACAGGGCGCGGAGTATAGCACGCGAAATTCTGGCGGCTCAGCCCTGCGCGGCAATCCTGTTCTTCTCCACCTCCGCTCGGCGGCGCTGCACGGCCATGCTGCGGGCCTTCTTGTCGCCGTACTTGGCGATGGAGAAATAGGCATTGCGCTGGCGGCGCCGGCCGTCGACGTTTTCCTGCCAGGTGGCCACCCAGGCGTGGTCGCTCTCGGAATAGCTCACGCCGATCTCGCCCGAGGAGTTGAGTGGTGAGACCTTGCGCGGGCTGAACTTGGTGAACGGCCAGTGTTCGCCGTAGATGCGGCGGCCTTCTTCGTCACGGCGCTTGATGGCGGCGGCGATGGCCGCTTCCTTGCTGCCGTAACGGCGGAAGGGGAAGGATTCCTGGAATTGCTTGTCGTCGTAGCGGATGCGCACCCAGGCGCAGTTGGTGCCGCGGGATTCGATGATGCTGATGTGATGAAGCGGATCCAGATTTTTCACAGCGAAAACCTCTCTCTCGTTTCAATGCAGTCCGAGTCGAAGACTGCTGCGCGCGCCCCCCGTCACACTCCTCTTACAGACGCTGGCCCATGTGGCAGGCCATGTGCTGGATCACGCCAGGTTTCTGGCAGGCGATCTTGGAGATGATGTACACGTAGTCCTTCGCTGCAGGGTCCAGACCTACCGCTTCCCCTATGGCCGCCGTCAGATCAGCTTCCGCTGCCTGCCTGGTCAGATAGGGGCCGGAGATGTTCACTTGCAGAGTGGGCTCGTTCGGGGCTGTGGCAATAATGTAAAAATTTTCAACGTTCATTGCGTCTGCTGGTCTGATCGTGGCGCGGTCCTGGGCATGGACCTCGCTCAAGGCAGCGACCACAGAAGGGTCGTTGGATCAGACAATGGCTCCTCGTGAAGTAAGAACGGCCTGATTGCCGTTTCATTGCCCCGTGAACTGGAAATTGCGCGCTTTTGGCGACTTGACACGGCGCGCATTATCCTGCTTTCGCCCGGTGCTGGCCAGCCCTGAAGGAGGCGAAAGTGGGTGCAAAGTGAGCAGTATCACAGCGAATGCGGGATTTCCGGCCGATGTTCTTTGTGCCGGGGAAGGCATAGAATCCGGCTCACCTCGCTCAGGAACGCCTGCCCATCGTGTTGCCACC
>CAYQBR010000186.1:0-3307 GCA_964415735.1 uncultured Klebsiella sp.
GAGCTCTCTCCCATCAAGGAGCTGCTGATCGACGAGTCGCTCATCGGCTGGAAGGAATACGAACTGGAAGTGGTGCGTGATCGCAATGACAACTGCATCATCGTCTGCGCCATCGAGAACTTCGACGCCATGGGCGTGCATACCGGCGATTCCATAACCGTTGCTCCCTCGCAGACCCTGACTGACAAGGAGTATCAGATCCTGCGCAATGCGGCCATTGCGGTGCTGCGCGAGATCGGCGTGGAAACCGGCGGTTCCAACGTGCAGTTCGGCATGTGCCCGCGCACCGGCCGCCTGGTCATCATCGAGATGAATCCCCGCGTGTCGCGCTCCTCTGCGCTGGCCTCCAAGGCGACAGGTTTTCCCATCGCCCGCGTCGCTGCGAAGCTGGCCGTGGGATACACCCTGGATGAACTGCGCAACGAGATCACCGGCGGTGCCACACCGGCGTCCTTCGAGCCGAGCATCGACTATGTCGTAACGAAGATCCCGCGCTTCACCTTCGAGAAATTCCCCGAGACCAATGATCGCATCACCACGCAGATGAAATCCGTGGGTGAGGTGATGGCGATCGGGCGCACCTTCCAGGAGTCGGTGCAGAAGGCCTTGCGTGGTCTGGAAGTGGGCGTGGCAGGTTTCGACCCGATTCTCGACACTGGCCTGAGTGATGCCATGGACATCCTCAAGCGCGAATTGATGGACGCCGGCGGCGAGCGCATCTGGTACATCGGCGATGCCTTCCGTCAGGGCTGGAGTGTGGAGACTGTCGCTGAGCTGACCGGTGTGGACCCGTGGTTCCTCGTGCAGATCGAGGACATCATCCAGGAAGAGTCACGCATTGCTGCGATGACTCTCGAAAGCATTGATCGCGACACTCTGTTCCGCCTGAAGCAGAAGGGCTTCTCCGATTCGCGCATCGCCGCCCTTCTGAGAGTGCCCGAGCTGAACGTGCAGCGTCATCGTCACGCGCTGAACGTGCGTCCGGTATACAAGCGCGTGGATACCTGTGCTGCTGAGTTCACCTCGGCCACGGCCTACATGTATTCCACCTACGAAGAAGAGTGCGAGGCGCTGCCGTCGGATCGCAAGAAGATCATGGTGCTGGGCGGAGGACCGAACCGCATCGGCCAGGGCATCGAGTTCGACTACTGCTGCGTGCACGCGGCGCTCGCCATGCGCGAGGATGGTTACGAGACCATCATGGTCAACTGCAACCCCGAGACCGTGTCCACCGACTACAATATTTCTGACCGTCTGTTCTTCGAGCCGGTGACCTTCGAGGATGTGATGGAGATCGTCGCCCTCGAACGCCCGCAGGGGGTGATCGTGCAGTTCGGCGGCCAGACGCCGCTCAATCTTGCCACGCGTCTCGAGGCAGCTGGCGTTCCCATCATCGGCACCTCGGCCGATGCGATCGACCTGGCCGAGGATCGCGAGCGCTTCCAGCAGCTGATTCGCAAGCTCGGCCTGAAGCAGCCACCGAACTGCATCGTGCGCAGTGTGGATGAAAGCATCTCCGCCGCCGCCCAGATTTCCTACCCGCTGGTGGTGCGTCCTTCCTATGTGCTGGGTGGTCGCGCGATGGAGATCGTCTACAACGAGGAAGAGCTGCGTCGCTACATGCGCACTTCGGTCAAGGTTGGCAACGAGAGCCCGGTGTTGCTCGACTACTTCCTCAATTCCGCCATCGAGATCGATGTCGATCTGGTGAGCGACGGCGAGCAGGTCGTCGTGGGCGCCATCATGCAGCACATCGAGCAGGCCGGTGTGCACTCGGGCGATTCAGCGTGTTCGCTGCCACCCTACAATCTGCCGATGGATGTGCAGAACCGCATTCGCGAGCAGGTCAGCATGCTGGCGAAGGAGCTGGGCGTGGTCGGGCTGATGAACACGCAGCTGGCCTATCAGGACGGCGAGATCTACATCATCGAGGTCAACCCTCGGGCCTCACGCACCGTGCCCTTCGTCTCCAAGTGCATCGGGGTCTCGCTGGCCAAGGTCGCAGCGCGCTGCATGGCAGGCACCAGCCTCAAGGCCCAGGGCTTCACGAAGGAGATCGTGCCGAAGAATTTCGCCGTCAAGGAAGCGGTGTTCCCCTTCAACAAGTTCCCTGGCGTCGATCCGATCCTCGGGCCGGAAATGAAGTCCACCGGCGAAGTGATGGGCGTCGGTCGCACCTTTGCCGAGGCCTTCGCGAAGTCGCAGCTGGGGGCGGGCGAGGAAATCAAGAACAGCGGCACGGTGTTCATCAGCGTGCGCGACGCCGACAAGCCCAAGGTGGTGGAAGTGGCCCGCAAGCTCGACAAGCTGGGCTTCAATCTCATCGCCACCCAAGGCACTGCGGCGGTGATCAGTGCCGCCGGTCTGCCCGTCACGGTGGTGAACAAGGTCAACGAAGGTAGACCGCACATCGTCGACATGATGAAGAACGATCAGGTGCAACTGGTGGTCAACACCACCGAGGGTAAGCAGGCCATCGCCGATTCCTCCATCATTCGGCGCACGGCGCTGCGCCACGATGTGGCCTGCACCACCACCATCGCCGGCGCGCTGGCGGTCTGCGAGGCGCTGATTCATGGTGACAATCTCTCTGTCTACACCATTCAGGAGCTGCACGCGGAATTATGAGAAAAGTGCCGATGACCGTGGCGGGCGCAGAGCGTCTGAGGGCGGAGCTGAATGAGCTGAAGACCGAGCGGCGGCCGCGCATCATCGCGGCGATCGCGGAGGCGCGCGAGCACGGCGATCTGCGCGAGAACGCGGAGTACCATGCCGCGCGCGAGCAGCAGAGTTTCTGTGAAGGGCGCATCAAGGAGATCGAGGGCAAGCTCGCCGACGCCGAGGTCATCGATGTGCGGGCCATCAAGCCCACCGGTCGAGTCATCTTCGGCACGACGGTGACGCTGCTCAACGTGGCGACGGACGCCAGCGTGGTCTATCAGATCGTGGGCGAGGATGAAGCCGATGTGCGCGCCGGGCGCATCTCGGTGGGTTCGCCGATTGCGCGCGCCATCATGGGCAAGGAAGTGGGGGACGAGATCGTGGTGAAGGCGCCGGCAGGCGACATTCACTACGAGATCGAGGCCGTCGAGCACCTCTGAGACCTGCCCTGCGCAGAACGGGGCTCAGTGAGCCTTGTGACGCAGGATGTTCGACAGTCGCGGGTCCGGCTTGGCAGCCTGCCGATAAAGCACGGCGATGTTGCCGATGCTCTGCACCAGTTCCGCTCTGGAGAGTTCGCACACTTGCGCAATGATCTCCCTTCTGGCGTCTCTGTCTGCCGCGAAGATCTTGACCTTGATGAGCT
>CAYQBR010000187.1:0-3291 GCA_964415735.1 uncultured Klebsiella sp.
TGACGGCCTCGATCTGCGCCTTCGGCCTGGTGCCGCTGCTGCTGGCCACGGGGCCGGGCTCGGAGATCCAGCGTCCGCTGGCCATCGTGGTGATCAGCGGTCTGATCAGCTCCACGCTGCTCACGCTGTTCCTGCTGCCCATCATCTACAAGGCCTTCCACAAGGCGATTGACCCGCTGACAGGAGAAGAACGATGAGTCGCTCTGACATGGATGCGCCGGCGCAGGAGCTCTGCCTGCTGGTGCTGAACACCTCGCCGACGCTGGAAGAGGTGCTGGTGGACTATCTGCTGCTGCAGGAATGCGTGGCGGGGTTTTCCTCGTACACCGTCTACGGCCATGGGCAGCACACGGGCCTCACCGTGGCCGAGCAGGTCACGGGCAAGCGCAAGCGCATGCAGTACGAGATGGTGGTGAAACGCGCCGACGTGCCCGCCATCCTCGCCGCACTGGCGAAGGAGGTGGGCCGCGACATCGTGTATTGGGAACAGCCGGTCAGCAATTACGGCAGAGCGTGAAAACCAGGGTCAGAAAAAACCGGGGTCAGAGACACTTTTACGGTTGGAAAAAACCGGGGTCAGAGACACTTTTACGGTTGTAAAAGTGTCTCTGACCCCGGTTTTTCTGGTTTTCACTGGTTTTTTCAGAGCGGACGAATGTCCACCAGGGTTTCGGCCGGCGTGATGCGGTCGCCCTTCTTCACGTAGATCGCCGCCACGGTGCCCGCCACGGCGGCCTTGATCTCGGTCTCCATCTTCATGGCCTCGATGACCAGCACGGCGTCACCGGCGGCCACCGCCTGACCTTCCTTGACCAGCACGTCCACCACATTGCCCGGCATGGTGGCCGTGACGTGACCCGGCCCGGTGGCGCGGGGACGACGTCCCGGTCGCACGTCGGCCGACGCGGCAGCCCCCGCGGACTCCAGGGTGATCTCCTCCGGCTCGCCATCCACCGTCATGTAGAAACGGCGCTCGGTGTCGCTGGCCGGGCTCACGCCCGTGACGTGGATGTCGTAGGTCTCGCCATGCACGGTGATCTTGAATTCATGCGCCACCGGAGCCACGGCAGCCGCGCCTGTGGTGCGCGGCAGCAACGCTTCCGGCTTCAGCGTGCCGCGATTGCGGTGCTGCAGGAAGGCCATGCCGACATCGGGGAACATGGCATAGGTCAGCACGTCCTCTTCGGATTTCGCTTCCTCGCCGATCTTCGCGCGCAGACTGGCCAGCTCAGGCGCCAGCAGGTCGGCCGGGCGGCACTCCACCACGTCCTCGTTGCCGATGGCACGCTTGCGCAGCGCCGCATCGACTTCCGCCGGGGCGGCCCCATAGAGGCCCTGCAGATAACGCTTCACCTCGTTGGTGATGGTCTCGTAGCGCTTGCCGGCTATCACGTTGAGCACCGCCTGGGTGCCCACGATCTGCGAACTTGGCGTGACCAGCGGCGGGTAGCCCAGGTCCTTGCGCACGCGCGGAATCTCGGCGAACACTTCCTGAATGCGGTCGAGCGCACCCTGCTCCTTCAGCTGGTTCGCCAGGTTGGACATCATGCCGCCGGGCACCTGGCTCGACAGCACCTGGGTGTCCACGCCGTTGTATTCGCTTTCGAACTGGTGGTACTTGTGGCGTACCTCGCGGAAATGGGACGCCACCTTCTCCAGCAGCGCGGAATCCAGCCCGGTGGTGTAACCGGCGGCTTCCAGCACGGCCTTCATCGTCTCCGTGGGCGGATGGCTGGTGCCTCCGGCAAAGGCGGAGATGGCGGTGTCAAGATGATCGATGCCCGCTTCCACGGCCTTCAACTGACACATGGAGGCCATGCCCGAGGTGTAATGAGAATGCAGGAACAGCGGCAGATCGACGGCCTTGCGCAGCGCTGAGACCAGCTCGAAGGTGACGGACGGGGTCAGCAGCCCCGCCATGTCCTTGATGGCGATGCTGTGACAGCCCATGGCGGCCATCTGCTGCGCCTGAGTCACGAAGCCCTGCACGGTGTGCACGGGGCTCGCGGTGTAGCACAGCGTGCCCTGGGCGTGCTTGCCGGCCTTGACCGTGGCCGCGATGGCCGTCTCGAGATTGCGCACGTCATTGAGCGCGTCGAAGATGCGGAACACGTCGATGCCGTTCTCGGCCGCCTTGTGCACGAAGGCCTCGACCACATCATCGGGGTAGTGACGATAGCCCAGCAGGTTCTGACCGCGCAGCAGCATCTGCAGACGCGTGTTGGGCAGCGCACGGCGCAGGGTGCGCAGACGCTCCCACGGGTCTTCCTTCAGGAAGCGCACGCAGGAATCGAAGGTGGCACCGCCCCACACTTCCAGCGACCAGTAGCCGGCATTGTCCAGCGCCTCGCAGACCGGGAGCATGTCGTCGATGCGCATGCGCGTGGCGATCAGGGACTGATTGCCGTCACGCAACACGACGTCGGTGATGTGGATCTTTCTGCTCATGGACGCTCACTCCTGATATGCGTTTGTTGCCGCTCTACATCCCCGACTGCGCCGCGATGGCCGCCGCAATCGCCGCCGCCAGGAATTCCGGGCGCCGCTTGGTGGAATACTGGGTCAATTCGGGATGCGCCTCGACGAAGCCGGTGTTGAAACTGCCGGAGCGGAACTCCGGATGGCGCAGGATTTCCCGGTAATAATGCCGCGTGGTCTGGATGCCGTAGATCTGCATGTCGGCCAGCGCCCGCGTGGAGCGCTGCAGCAGCTCTTCCCAGTTGCGCGCCCACACCACGAGCTTGGCGCACATGGAATCGTAATGCGGCGGAATGGTGTAGCCCGTGTAGATGGCGGCGTCGGTGCGCACGCCCGGCCCGCCTGCGGAATAGTAGCGGCTGATGCGGCCGAAGCTGGGCAGGAAGCCGTTCTTCGGGTCCTCGGCATTGATGCGGAACTGCGCCGCGAAGCCGGTGTAGGTGATGGATTCCTGCTGCACGGAGAGCGGCAGACCGGAGGCGATGCGGATCTGCTCGCAGACGATGTCCACCCCGGTGATCTCTTCGGTGATGGTGTGTTCCACCTGCACCCGCGTGTTCATTTCCATGAAGTAGAAACTGCCGTCACTGTCGAGCAGGAACTCGACGGTGCCCGCGTTCTCGTAGCCCACTTCGCGCGCCACCTTCACGGCGAGTTCGCCGATGTAGTGCCGCTGCGTGTCATCGAGCTGGGGCGAAGGCGCCAGTTCGATCAGTTTCTGGTTGCGCCGCTGGATCGAGCAGTCGCGCTCGAACAGATGCACGGTGTTGCCCTGGGAATCCGCCAGCACCTGCACTTCGATGTGGCGCGGAT
>CAYQBR010000188.1:0-3286 GCA_964415735.1 uncultured Klebsiella sp.
GCGCCACGGTGAAGGGCAATCTGCTGGTGGCCATGGTGCAGGGCGCCCTGGGCGGCCTGATCTTCTGGCTGCTGGACATTCCCGCGCCGATCCTCTGGGCCGTGGTAATGGCCTTCCTGTCCATGATTCCGGCGGTCGGGGCCGCGCTGGTGTGGGCGCCGGTGGCGCTCTACCTCTACGCCACCGGTGCCTGGTTCGACGCCTCCGTGCTGGTGGCCTATGGGGCCTTGATCATCGGGCTGGCCGACAATGTGCTGCGCCCCATCCTGGTGGGCCGCGACACCAAGCTGCCGGACTACATCGTGCTGTTCTCTACCATGGGCGGCATCGCCCTGCTGGGCATCAACGGCTTCGTGATCGGGCCGCTGATCGCCGCCGTGTTCCTGGCCTTCTGGAACATCTTCATCGCCGACATCAACCCGGCGCTGGCCGACGGATGAACACGCCCGCTGCCCGTGCCGTGCTGGCGGCAGCGCTGCTGACGTGCAGCGCGCTGGCGGTCGGGGCCGAAGGGCAGTTCTCCGAGTACTACACGCAGATGCGCCTGCTGGAGCAGCGCGAGCTGCTGTTTCACGAAATCCCGCTGTGGGCAGTGGCGCTGAATCTGGTGGCGGCAGCCACCCTGCTGACCCTGTGGCGCGTGCGCGCCGACATCCCGCACTACCCCTGGCTGCTGGGCGCGAGCCTCAGCGGCGGCGTGTGGTTCGTCGCTGCCCTTGGCATCGCGCCCGGCAGCGGCGTGCTCACCCACAGCCTGCTCACCGCCTGGTTCTACTGCCTGACCCGTCTGCTGTATCCCGTGCCCGTTGGCGTGTTGCAGCGCCATGGCGGCCTGCTGCCCGGCGCCATGCTGCTGGCCCACGCCCTCGCTGCGCTGGTCGGCCAGCCACTGCTGCACGTGGGCGTGAACAGCGTCGGCGCCCTGGGGCTGTGGCTGGCCAGCAGCGGCCAGCTGGCGCAGGGGCTGCGCCGCCATGCCTCCACCCAGGCGGCCCTGGCGCTCGCGGTCTGGCTCATGGCCCTGGCGGTGCTGCTGGACAGCCTGCTGGTGCTGGGCGACATCGCCCTGCCCGGGCATCCCGCCGAGCGGCTGCAGACCCTCGCGGTGGCCCAGATGGCCGGTGTGCTGCTGGCGCTGTATTTCCTGGTGGCCAGCCATGTCGAGAATCAGCGGCAGCTCGCCGCGCTGAATGCCTCCCTGGACCAGCGGGTGCAGGAGGCCGAGGCCGAGATCGTGGAACGCTATGCGATGCTGACCCGCGACGCGCTGGATGCCGCCGCCCTGCGCGAGCGCAAGGCCATCTACCAGTCCATCCACGAGGATCTGAGCGACAAGCTGCTGCAGCTGATCTATGCCGCCCCCGACCCGGCCACCGCCGACCTCGCCCGCGCGGCGCTGGCCGAGCTGCGCGACTCCCGCAAGCTGCACCCGGAACAGGCCCATGCCCTGGACGAGGTGCTGGCCGATGCCTTCGCCGAGGCCCAGACCCGCTGCGACCAGGCCGGCCTCGCGCTCGACTGGCAGACCGACGCCAGCCTGCAAGGCTGGACGCTCACCGCCCGGCAGGAGTCCGCCCTGCTGCGTACCCTGCGCGAGGCCCTGAGCAATCTGCTCAAGCATGCGCGGGCGCGCCAGGTGCAGGTCAGTGCGCGGGTCGCGCAGGACGGCGCCGGGGGCGTGCTGCATTACACGGTCTGCGACGATGGCATCGGCATGGCCCCGGGTCAGCGCAGCGGCCGTGGTCTCGTGAATCTGCACAACCGGCTGCAGGAACTGGGCGGCCGTGTCGAGATCGGGCCGGGCACGGCCGGCGGCACCCGGCTGCAATTCACCCTGCCGCTGCATCCAGTCCCGCAGGAGCGCCCATGAATCGACAGCTGTGGGCACTGCTGCTGATGCTGAGCGTGTGGGGACTGCCGCGCGCGCAGGCGGACTATCTGTTCATCACCGAGGCCGAGGTGCTGGTGGTGGAATCAGCCACGCCCCCTGCCACGCTCGCGGGCTGGAGGACGGTGCACCTGCCACGATCCTGGTCGCGTGACAGCCTGCATCCGCAGGACACGCGCGAGGCGTGGTACCGCATCCCCCTGCCGCCCGCTGCTGCGGAGCGCGGCTGGACCCAGGTGCTGATGCTGCGGCACATGATGAATCTGGAACTGTGGGTCGACAATGTCTTCGTGGGCAGTGGCGGCCCGGTGTCAGAACCTGTGGAGGCCCGCCTGCAGCGCAACTGGAATCGCCCGCTGCTGTGGCAGTTGCCGGGCGCGGCTCTCGCGGGCGACGGGCCGCACCATCTTTATGTGCGCCTGATCTCCGAGCCGGCCTTCGGGGTGATGAGTCCGCTGATTCTTGGCACGCCGCAGTCGCTTGAGCCCTGGTACGCGGCGAGCCACTTCGTGCAGATCACTCTGGTGAAGATCAGCCTGATGGCTCTGCTGTTCATTGGCTGCCTGAGTCTGTTCCTGTGGTGGCGCACGCGCCAGCTGCAATGGTCTCTGCTGGGCGTCATGAGCGGCGCGTGGGCCCTGCCGCTGCTCTACATCGTGCTGCCCGTGCTGCCCGTGGGCGAGTTCACGGCCCTGCGCGTGATCCACTGGGGCGTGGTGGCCGGTGCCACGGCACTGCTCGCCTTCGTCGCCCTGTTTCATCTGCGCAGTCGCTCGCGCGCGCTGCGCGCCCTGCTGCTGATTCCGCTGCTGCACGGCCTGCTGCTGGCCGTGGTGCCCGATGCGCGGGTGGTGGACATCGGCAATGCCGGGCAGCTGCTGTGCCAGATACTGTTTGTGGGGCTGGTGGTGAAACTGCTGCGCCTGCCGCGCAGCCGCGAGCGCCTCAGCGTGGCCATCGGCCTGAGCGTCATGCTGCTGGCCGCGCTGCACGACGTCACCCTGATTGCCGCCAGCAGCCCCGAGCGCTGGCGCTGGGACACGCCGCTCTCCTATATCACGCAGCCCTTGATGCTGATCATTCTGGCATGGCACGGCATTCGCGCCTTTTTGCAGGCAGCGGCCGCGCTGGCACAGCTCAACGCGCAGTTGCGCCAGCGCCTGGCGCAGAGCGAGCAGCGCATCCGCCAGGTCTATGCCGACCAGGAAACTCTGGAACGGGAGATCCGCCTCGAGGCCGAACGCGAGCTGGTCTACCGCGATCTGCATGATGATCTGGGTGCGCGACTGCTGTCACTGGTTTACCAGAGCAAGAAGGGCGCCGCGCAGGATCTGGCGCGCACGGCGCTGCAGGATCTGCGCGACATCGTCAGCCGCGTGCTCGCCAGTCGCCAGCCGC
>CAYQBR010000189.1:0-3280 GCA_964415735.1 uncultured Klebsiella sp.
TCAAGCGCAGCATTCAGGAAGATGGCTTGATCGTCAGCAGCTCCGGCTTTCTGGTGCGCTCCATGCTGGGCAAGATCGACTTCAACCGCCCCCTGCGCATCCTCGAGATCGGCAGCGGCAAGGGCCCGTTCACGCGCGAGATCATTCGCCGCATGTCACCGGACTCGCAACTCGATGTGTGCGAGATCAAGACCGAGTACAACCTCTGGATCGAGGATCTGATCACCCGCAACCCGGACAAGCACGTCACGCTCTACAACGGCTGCGTCACCGAGTTGCTGCACCAGCCGGCCCATTACGATGTCATCGTCTCGTCCCTGCCGCTGAAGAACTTCGAGCGCATGAACGATCACAATGCCTTCCTCAACAGGGTCATCGAAGGCTTCCGCTTCGCGCTGAAGGATGGCGGCATCTATCTGCAGTACCAGTATTTCCTCAGCAACAAGGCCGACATCGAACGCATCTTCGGCAAGCAGATGGATGAGGTGGACTTCGTGCCACTGAACATCCTGCCTGCCTTCGTCTACAGCATGACCAAGTGATCCGCCCATCGTGAACCAGGACAAGTCCGTCGCCGCGTCTCAGCACGCGTTCTTCATCAGCTGCTCCAAGGGCATCGAATCCTTGCTGGAGAGCGAACTGCGCAGCTTCGGCATCGACGCCATCAAGCCCGGTGTGGCCGGCCTGCATTGCTCGGCCAGCCTCGAGGCGGCCTATCGCATCCTGGTGTTCTCGCGCCTGTGCAACCGGGTGATCCTGCTGCTGGCGGAAGGCCCGGTGCAGAGCGCCGACGATCTGTATGCCGCCACTCGCGTGGTGGACTGGCGCGATCACCTGCGCCCCGGTCACTCGCTGGCCATCAGCGCAGCCGGGGGCACCCAGCAGCTGATTCATACCCAGTTCATCGCCCAGAAGGTCAAGGATGCGATTGTCGATCAGTTCCGCGAACACGGCCTGCCGCGCCCGGACGTCGATCGTGAACACCCGGACCTGCTGATCCATGCGGTGATCAAGAAGGACCGCCTGAGCCTGGGCATCGACCTGGCCGGCGCCAGCCTGCACCGCCGCAATTACCGCACCGAACAGGGCGAGGCGCCGCTGAAGGAGACACTCGCGGCCGCCCTGCTCACCCGCGCGCGCTGGCCGCGACCGGACGTGGCGGACGCCGTGCTGTGCGATCCGATGTGCGGCTCGGGCACCTTGCTGATCGAAGGCCTGCTGATGGCACTCGACATCGCTCCCGGTCTGCTGCGTGGGGACGCCCTCACCGTCTGGCCGCATCACCGTCCGGCCGCGATGACCGCCCTGCTGGAAGAAGCGCAGGAGCGCAAGGCACGCGGTGCTGCCTGGCAGGGCAGGGCCTGGGGCAGCGACAGCGACGAGCGCGCCATCGCCATTGCCCGGCGCAATGCCCGGCGGGCCGGCGTCGAGTCCTTGCTGGAGCTGCAGACCTGCCCGGTGCAGTCACTGCATCTGCCGTCCGCCCCCACCCTGGTGATCTGCAACCCGCCCTATGCCGAGCGTCTGGGTGAACAGACCGAAGTCGAGTTGCTCTATCAGGACCTGGGTGCCTTCCTGCGCCGCGAGGCTCAGGGCGCCGATGCGGCCATCTTCACCGCCCGCCCGGAGTGGGGAAAACTGCTGGGCATTCACAGCCACAAGCAATACGCCCTGTTCAACGGCGCCCTGCCGGCGAAGTTGTTGCTGCTGCGCGTCGATGCCGGCAGCATCTACCAGAAGCACAGCCCCTCGGCCACTGCTGACGCGCCTGCGCAGACTCCCCCACAGCACTCCGAGCCGTCGGCACAGCCCCTGGACGCCGGCGCACAGATGCTGGCCAATCGCCTGCGCAAGAATCTGAAGACGCTCGGCCGCTGGGCCAGGCAACAGGGTCACGCCTGCTACCGCCTCTACGACGCCGACATGCCGGAATACGCCTTCGCCATCGACTGCTATGGCAGCCATGTCCACATGCAGGAGTACAAGGCGCCGGTCAGCGTGAGTGAGGCAGACTCTGCCCTGCGCCGCCGTCAGGCCTGGCTGGCGCTGTGCCAGGTGATGCAGCAGGAGCTGGGGATTCCCGCGGACAACATCGTGCTCAAGGTGCGGGAGCGTCAGCGCGGCAAGGAGCAGTACCGCCCGACCCAGAAGGAAGGCGAGGACATCGAGGTCAGCGAAGGCCCGGCGCGCTTCATCGTCAACCTGGAACGCTATCTGGACACCGGCCTCTTTCTGGATCACCGCCCCATTCGCCACTGGATCGGCGAGCACGCGCGCGGCACGCGCTTCCTGAATCTGTTCTGCTACACCGCCACCGCCACCGTGCATGCCGCGCTGGGCGGGGCCGCGCAGAGCACCAGCGTGGACATGTCGCGCAGCTATCTGCAGTGGGCAGCCCGCAACTTCGCCCTGAACGGACTGGACACGCGACGCCACGAGCTGGTGCAGCAGGACTGCATGAAGTTCCTGACGCAATGCCGCGATCAGTACGACCTCATCTTTCTCGATCCGCCCACTTTCTCCAATTCCAAGAACACGGAGAACGTGCTGGACATCCAGCGCGACCACGCCGCCCTGATCGATCAGTGCATGGGCCTGCTGCCCCCTGACGGGCTGCTGATCTTCTCGAACAATCACCGCCGCTTCCGCCTGGATGAGGCACTCGGCCAGCGCTACCGCGTGCAGGACTGCACGGCAGCAAGCCTGGACAAGGACTTCGAGCGCAATCCCCGCATCCATCAGACATGGTTCATCCGCCACTGAGCTCTGCCTGGCGAATGCCGAAGATTTCTCCTGCCGGATGATTGCGTCAGCGCGGCTGCCTGTTTACTCTGGCGCTCCATAACAAAAAAAGCACGAGGGAACACCCGATGCGCACTCACACTTTCTCCAAGCACCGCACCACCTTTCTGAGCGCCCTGCTGCTCGCTGCCGTGGCAGCGCCGCTGGGTCTGCCCGGCGACGTCAGCGCCCAGGGCCCCGGCGACCGCGTCGTCCAGATCCTGGATGAACCGCGCCATCGCACCATGCATGTCGATGGCGACATCCGCCTGCTGGACGTGCAGATCAATCCGGGCGACCAGACGCTCTACCACACGCACGATGCCGCCATCATGTACACCTTCATCAGCTCGGGCGAAGGCCCGTCCGGCGGGCGCGTGACCAGCAACACCGACTACGTGAACGAGAACTTCACGCACCAGGTGAGCAACGAAGGCCCGGGGCTGTTCCGCATCATCGCCCTGACCAATTACGGTCCGCCCATGGCGGCACTGGACAC
>CAYQBR010000190.1:0-3269 GCA_964415735.1 uncultured Klebsiella sp.
GACCACCTGGCGATCTGAAGATGCGCCGGCACGTCGTCCTTGCTGCGCGGATAGGCATCCATGGCCGTCTCGGTGGCCCAGGTGAAGTAGGCGAGCAGCGCCGTGCGCAGCGCACCGTTGGGCAGCCCGATGTCGTCCAGCGCCTGCTCGAAACACGCAATGGCGCGCTGGTTCATGTCGTCGTGCGGGCCATTGCCGCTGTGCATGCGCACCACGCCAGACGCCGTGCCAAGGGACTCACTGTAGCGGGGCGGCCCGCCCCAGGCTTCGGCCCAATACGCTGCAAGACGCTCCGTGTGTTGCGGGTGCACCGGCCGGCGAAACGCATGCGCCACGACCTCGTCGGCCAGGACGCGCGCGTGCCAGGCCTGAGCCAGTTTCAGAACGGCGGCATCGCCACCGAGGGCGTCGAAGAGGGAAGTGTCAGGGGTCACTTTCACAGGCACCTCGCAAGTCAGGCGTCACTCTCCGTGACCACTCGCAGCTTTGGCCATTGGTTGTAGCCAATCGCCGGATCGTTGGCGCGATTGGCAAGAATCAGTTCCACTTCCTTTGCGGAGACTTGAGCGGGAGTGGCTGTTTCAGACTCCCACAAGATCTGCTTGCGAATCGTGAAGTCACGACGCTGCTCGCGAGTGAAGTCGCGCGCGATCAGTTTGTCATCTGCACTTCCGAAGTAATTGATACTGTCTGTCACGTCCTTGCCGACATAGATCTTGCCGTTGGGATACGTGATCTTGTAGATCACCTTCATGGTGCCCCTTCTTTTCGCCCTTAGACGGTCAAACTCTCCGGCCAAAGAAAGTAGTAGCCAAACTTCGAGCTGTTGCGGAATTCGCCCCCGGCTTCCTTGCCTTTTTGCGTGAGATAATTCTTGTCGCCTTTGACTTCGAGCAGTCCTGCGGCGATGAGCTTGTCGATCAACTCCGCGGTCTTCATGCCGTGCTTCTGTGCGAGCTTGGAGGTCGTCAATTTGGATTCATTCGCATCGTCAGGCTCTTGTCGAGATTCCTGCTTTTGATCCTGCTTGGGCTCCGGTTCTCTCTCCACCTTTTCCAGTGAAATACGAATTTCATCGCTCACTCGAATAATGCGCTGGGCCTCTTCGTAGGCGTCCTTGTAGAGATCCACATCGTCCTGCCGCGAAACAAACACACCCATTTCATTGTTATTCACCTGGCTGAACTCGTAGAGGTTCAGACTGGTGATGATGCAGGATTCTTCGTTGAGATAGCACTTGGCATGGAGGTTCTTGCAGAAGCTCGTGCGCACATAGGACAACTCACGCAGCCAGTTGATTTCCTCAGGCTGCAACTCGTTCTTGCCATAGACGATGCGCACGTCGATCTTGAGTCGATTCTTGTCTTGCAGGAGTTCCTTCACTCGATCATTGAGCTTGAGAAACGGGCTGATGAGAATAAGCCGATCCTTCGCTGTCTTGATCAATTCCTCAAGGAAGTAGTTGGTTGCGCTGGTATTCAGAAATTTCGCCATGGTATGTCCCTATAGATTTCCGTATGAACAAGAATCGAATGGGAGTTCTACCTTATTTTCGCAGACGGTTACAAGCCTTGGCGCTGGGTGGGGAAGCAGCACACCACCACATCTGCTGAGTACTGCACAGAGACGGGCAACGTGATCTGACGTGCATGCTCGTCCCTTGAGAGAGTAATGCCCAGCTCGTCGCCTATTCGGTAAAGATAGTTCACCCAACGGTCGTCTCCGCGCGGAACAGGAAAGATGACGAACGCAACAAGCGGCTGGCAGTCTCTTGAGTTAGGTTTCCGGGCATCCTCAACAATGCTGCTGATGTTCTTGGATACGGGCCGGTTTGCTTGCGCAACGCCTGGCATTCTCCAGTTGGTATTGGCGGTCTTGAGCTCAACGTCGTACCGAACACCATTCCAGCGAAATGAAATATCCGAACGGCCACGCCCCTTTTTATCAGACGTCGGCGCCTCAAGCACAACGTCGATAGCACCTTGTTCCTCGGCATATGCAGCCAAGGCAAATTTCAACCACCCTTCAAATTTGGCACGCTGCCGCAATGCGATAGCCAGCGGACCAGGGTGCTTTCGCAGCACATCCACAATCCATGCTTGCACGATACTGTACGTTTGCGTCATGGCTGCTAACCAGCTTGCGTATGTGTCAAGGGAACCTCGTTGTTCGTTTCTGTCAGGCGGCGCCTCCGCCACCCTTGCGCCTGGCATCCGCCAACTCGAAATGCGCCATCTGATCCGCATACGCCTTCTGGAAGGCCGGCCGCTCCAGCATGCGCGACACATAGGCCTCAGACGCCGGGCGCGCGCCCAGTTGCCGCACCAGGGGCACGCGAAGAACATCGGCCATGAGCAGGTCGGCCACCGTGAAGCGCTCTGCCACCAGCCATTCCCTTCCACTGAGCACGCGCTCCATCTGATCCAGACGCTTGCTCAACCAGCCCGTCATCGGATTCTCCGCCTGGCCTGAGATGGTGAGAAACCACCAGGGCACGCTGACCATCTCGATGGAATTCAACGCCGAGAAAATCCATTGCTGCGTGTGCGCCGCCCCTTCAGCGTCACTCGGCATCAGCACTGCGGATTTCTGCGCCAAGTGCAGCAGGCACGCCCCGCTTTCGCAGAGCTGGAGATCGCCATCGCTGAGGAAGGGCACTTGCCCGAAGGGCTGTTTGTCGAGATGGTTGGTCTCGCGATCCTCGAAGGGAATCGTCTCGACAGAGTAGGGAAGGCCCGCTTCCTCGCACGCCCAGCGCAAGCGCAAGTCGCGCACAAAACCGCGTGGGCCCTGGGGCACCCAGTCCAATGTGGTGATCACTAATCCGTTCAATTGCAGGTCCTCTTGATGAGTTGGTCAGGGCTTCAGATAGCGGCGCGGGGAAGGCGCATTGCTGGTGGATAGCTCACAGGTCGTCGTCGACGATGAGACCGCCGACAGTATCAAGCAGCACGGTATGACACTCCACGTCGAACCACTTCTTGAAGAGCGCGTAGGTTCGGTTCTTTGGCCACAGGTCGGGGTCCGTGTACCACGCCTCGAGCTCAGCTTCGAAGAGCACATCAAGATTGGCCTTGATCCACCTCTCAAGCGTCTTGGGTGAGTCTGCCACTGTGTCGGAGATCAGATACACCGTTCTGTCCGAGTTCACTTCCTCGGCGGACAGCCCGACGCCATCGGGCATAGGATCCGCTTCGTTGATCCAGGCAATGGCTGGAGCCTTGTACTTCAGGAGGAGGGCTGCTCGGTTGATCATTGAGGGGGCTCGA
>CAYQBR010000191.1:0-3262 GCA_964415735.1 uncultured Klebsiella sp.
ATCTGCCACATCCTGGACATCCGCCAGTCCGCGCTCAGCCATCACCTCAAGATCCTGGCCACCGCCGGGCTGGCCAGCACGCGGCGCGAGGGCAACAGTATCTTCTACCGCCGGCCGCTGCTCAGCGCCGACGATCCGCTGCTCGCCTTCAAGAAGAGCGCCTTCGAGGCCATCGACCGCGTGCCGCTGAGCCCCGCGCTGCTCGAACGCCTCAATCGCGTGCAGCAGGAACGCTCGGAGCAGTCCCTGCAGTTCTTCAGTCGCCACGCCGACAAGTTCCGCGAGAAGCAGGGACTGGTGGCCGAACATGCGCAGTACACCAGCACTCTGCTGGACCTGCTGCGCGAACTGGACCTCAAGCCCGAACACCGGGTGATGGAAGTGGGGCCCGGCGAAGGCGAGCTGCTGACCCTGCTGGCCAGCCAGTTCCAGCACGTGCTGGCGCTGGACAACGCGGCCGAGATGCTCAACCGCGCGCGCAGCACCGTGGCCGCCGAGGGCCTGGACAACGTGCACTTCATCCTGGGCGACACGCACAAGGCGCTGGAACTCGACGTGCGCTGCGACCTGATCCTGTTCGACATGGTGCTGCATCACCTGCCGTCGCCCCACGAAGCCTTTCAGCATGCGCAGGCCCTGCTGAACGAGGGCGGCATGCTGCTGATCGTCGATCTGTGCCGCCACGACCAGGACTGGGTGCGCGAGTCCTGCGGCGATCTGTGGCTGGGCTTCGACCCGGACGACCTCAAGGCCTGGGCGCTGCAGGCTTCCCTGCAGGTGGGCCCCAGTGTCTATCTCGGCCTGCGCAATGGTTTCCAGATTCAGATGGGCGTGTTCCAGAAACCCGCCATCCGCACCACCGCTTCAACCCCGACAATTCACCAAGATCACTCATGAGCAGAAAAGGAAAACACTATGGCCACCTCTCTCTTCACTTCTGAATCCGTCTCCGAAGGACATCCCGACAAGATGGCAGACCAGATCTCCGACGGCGTACTGGACGCGATCCTGCGCCAGGACCCGAAGGCCCGCGTGGCCTGCGAGACATTGATCAAGACCGGCATGGTCGTGGTGGCCGGCGAAGTCACCACTTCCGCATGGGTGGACATCGAGGAGCTGGTGCGCAAGATCGTCTGCGACATCGGCTACGACCATTCCGACAAGGGTTTCGACGGCCATTCCTGCGCGGTGCTCAACGCCATCGGCAAGCAGTCCCCCGACATCTCCCAGGGCGTCGATGACACGCCCGATCACGAGCAGGGTGCAGGCGACCAGGGCTTGATGTTCGGCTATGCCAGCAACGAGACCGACGTGCTGATGCCGGCGCCGATCACCTATTCCCACCGCCTCGTTCAGCGTCAGGCCGAAGTGCGCAAGAACGGCACGCTGCCCTGGCTGCGCCCCGATGCGAAGAGCCAGATCACCTTCCGTTACGAGAACGGCAAGCCCGTCGCCGTGGACGCCGTGGTGCTCTCCACCCAGCACAGCCCGGACATCGCCCAGGGCCCGCTGCAGGAAGCGGTGATGGAAGAGATCATCAAGCACGTGCTGCCGGCGCAGTGGCTGGACAAGCACACCAAGTACTTCATCAACCCGACCGGACGCTTCGTCATCGGCGGCCCCTTCGGTGATTGTGGACTGACCGGTCGCAAGATCATCGTCGACTCCTACGGCGGCATGGCCCGTCACGGCGGTGGCGCGTTCTCCGGCAAGGACCCGTCCAAGGTGGACCGCTCCGCCGCCTACGTGGCGCGCTATGTGGCGAAGAACATCGTGGCCGCCGGCATTGCCGATCGCTGCGAGATCCAGGTGTCCTACGCCATCGGCGTGGCCGAGCCCACCTCCATCAGCGTGGAGACTTTCGGCACCGGCAAGATTTCCGAAGAGCGCATCGTCACCCTGGTGCGTGAATTCTTCGAGCTGCGTCCGAAGGGCCTGATCCGCATGCTGGATCTGCTGCGCCCGATCTACCTGCCGACGGCGGCCTATGGCCACTTCGGGCGCGAGGAAGAGAATTTCACCTGGGAGAAGACAGACAAGGCCGACGCCCTGCGCGCCGCCGCCGGCCTCTGATTGCCCGCTGCATTCACAACGAACACATTCATCGACAACGACAGGATTCACACATGAGCAAGCACGATTACAAGGTGGCCGACATTTCCCTGGCCGAGTTCGGACGCAAGGAAGTCATTCTGGCCGAGGCGGAAATGCCCGCGCTGATGAGCCTGCGCGCCCGCTACAAGGCCAGCCAGCCGCTGGCCGGCGCGAAGATTCTGGGCTGCATTCACATGACCATCCAGACGGCCGTGCTGATCGAGACGCTGGTGGAGCTGGGCGCGGAAGTGCGCTGGTCTTCCTGCAACATCTTCTCGACGCAGGATCACGCCGCCGCCTACATCGCCTCCAAGGGCATCGCCGTCTACGCCTGGAAGGGCCAGACCGTGGAAGAGGGCGACTGGTGCATCGAGCAGACCATTCTCAAGGACGGCAAGCCCTGGGATGCGAACATGATTCTGGACGACGGCGGCGATCTCACCGGCATGGTGCACAACAAGTACCCGCAGATGCTGGACAGAATCAACGGCATCACCGAAGAGACCACCACGGGCGTGCACCGCCTGCTGGAAATGATGGCGGAAGGCACCCTGAAAGTGCCGGCAATCAACGTCAACGATTCCGTGACCAAGTCCAAGAACGACAACAAGTACGGCTGCCGTCACAGCCTGAACGATGGCATCAAGCGTGGCACCGACATGCTGCTGTCCGGCAAGCAGGCGCTGGTGGTGGGCTATGGCGACGTGGGCAAGGGCTCGGCCCAGAGCCTGCGTCAGGAAGGCATGATCGTGAAGATCGCCGAGATCGACCCGATCTGCGCCATGCAGGCCTGCATGGACGGCTATGAAGTGGTGTCGCCCTACATCGACGGCAACAACACCGGCCGCCTCGAGGACATCGACCGCGCGCTGCTGGGCAAGCTGGACCTGATCGTGACCGCCACCGGCAACATCGACGTGTGCGACAAGAACATGCTGCAGACGGTGAAGAACGGCGCCATCATCTGCAACATCGGCCACTTCGACAACGAGATCGACACCGCCTTCATGCGCAAGACCTGGACGTGGGAAGAGATCAAGCCGCAGGTGCACAAGGTCTATCGCGGCGACGCCGAGAAGGACAAGGGCAATTACCTGCTGCTGCTCTCCGAGGGCCGCCTGATCAACCTGGGCAACGCCACCGGCCACCCCTCGCGCATCATGGACGG
>CAYQBR010000192.1:0-3258 GCA_964415735.1 uncultured Klebsiella sp.
CAGCCGAGCAGGGTCAGCAGGGGAATCATCAGCAGGCTCCGTTTCATGGGCAGGGTCTCGTGTTGGAAAAGCGTTGGGGCGGATACGCGGGGGCAGATGGTCTCAGATCATGACCCGGTTCGGCCACTGCCTCACGCTGGCCTGCAGCGCGGCAAGCCAGGCATGCACGCCGGGCTGCCCCAGCGGCAGACGCCCGGCTATACTGCACGCACGTTCAGCATCCCGGTGAAGCCTTCATGCAACAGAGCACTGTCATGACATTCGACGTCATCATCGTCGGCGGCGGTCTGGTGGGCGCCAGCGTCGCACTGGCGCTGGCCGACACAGGCCTGCGCATCGCGGTGCTGGATGCTCAGGCTCTGCCGGCCCCGGCAGCCTCGTACGTGGCCCCTGAGCGTTTCGATCCCCGCGTCTCCGCCATCACCCCGGCGTCGCGCCGCTTCCTGGAGTCCCTGGGAGCGTGGTCCGGCGTGCAACAGCGGCGCAGCTGCGCCTATACCGACATGCATGTCTGGGAGGCCGACGGCACCGCGTCCATCCATTTCGCCGCTCAGGACATTCACTGCGCAAGCCTTGGGCATATTGTCGAGAATTCCGTGTTGCTGGCCGCCCTGCACGAGGGCCTGCACGCCGTGCCGGACATCAGCCTGCTGGCGCCGGTGAGCCTGGAAGCCCTGCAGCGGCTGCCGGTGCCCGCGCCGCTGGATGCCGATCAGTCGCGCACCCAGCTGGAGCTGGCCGATGGCCGCCTGCTGCGCGCCCGCGTGCTGGTGGCGGCCGATGGCGGCGCGTCCCGGGTCCGCGAACTGGCGGGCTTCGAACTCAGTGAGTGGGACTACGAACATCAGGCCATCGTCACCACCGTGTGCACTGGCCTGCCGCATCGTCATACAGCGACCCAGCGCTTCATGGACGAAGGCGTGCTGGCCTTCCTGCCCCTGAAGGCCACTGACGCAGTGACGGACCAGCACGTCACGTCCATCGTCTGGTCGGTGGTGCCGGACAAGGCGGCCGCTCTCATGGCGCTGGGCGACCAGGACTTCGCCCGGGAGCTGGAGCAGGCCATCGAGGGACGCTTCGGCGCCATCGAGCAGGTCGATCCACGCCAGTGCGTGCCGCTGCGGCAGCGTCATGCGAAGCAGTATGTGCAGGAAGGCATCGCGCTGGTGGGCGATGCGGCCCACACCATTCATCCGCTGGCCGGACAGGGCGTGAACCTGGGTTTTGCCGATGCCGCCGCGCTCGCCACCCAGCTGCGTCAGGCGCTGGCGCGCGATGACGAGATCGGCAGTCTGCAGGTGCTGCGGCGCTATCAGCGGCAGCGCATCGGCCACAATCTGGGCATGATGTGGGTGATGGAAGGTTTCAAGCGGCTCTACGCCGACCAGGCACTGCCGCTGCGCTGGCTGCGCAATGCCGGCATGGCGGGGCTCGATCGCAGCCTGCTGCTCAAGAGCCGGGTGATGCGCGCCGCCATGGGCGTGGACTGAGCGCCCGCTCAAGTCTTGCGCCGCTCGGCCGATGACCCGGCAACCTGTTCAATTCCCGGAGATCATCCTCATGTTTGGCAAAGAACGCTCCTGGCCATTCGACATGGATCTGAGCACGCTGGATACCGGCAGCATCACCAACATCCTCAATGACATCGAAAGCCACCTGCCGCACATGGAATCCCGGGGCGGCCTGAATGAACTGCTGCGCGTGAAGAAGCTCTTCGAGAAGGAGCTCATGAGCGCCCGCCGCCTGCACTGATCCTCTGCCCGTTCGAAGCGAAACCGCCCCTTGCCGGTCACGTGCAGGTGTACTCCCGGTGGGGCCTTGGTTTATCCTAGGCCCCGTTCGAATTTCCCGAAAAACAATTACATTCCAAGGATATGCCATCATGAGAAAGATTCTTCCCCTCGTTGCCGCCGTCGCCATGCTGGTCGGTGCCAATGTGCAGGTCCAGGCTATTGATGTGGCCGCCGTGAATCAGGCGCTCGCCGCCGCCGACCGCAGCGACGCCGACAAGGCGCTGGATGCCGCCCGCAAGCCCGCTGAAGCGCTCGATTTCCTGGGCCTGGAGCCTGGCATGACCGTGCTCGACGTGATGTCCGGTGGCGGCTGGTACACCGAAGTGCTGTCACGTGCGGTCGGCCCGAATGGCAAGGTCTACATGCAGAACTCCGAAGCGGCGCTGGCGCGCGGCACCACCCAGGCCACCGTTGACGGCCGTCTGGCGCGTCTCTCCAACGTGCAGCTGCTGAAGGCCGACGCCACCGCCGACCTGACGCTGCCGGCGAACTCCATCGACTTCGCCATCACCAACCTGAACTTCCACGACGTGTACAACGCCGATCCGGCCGCCGCACAGCGCTTCCTGGTGAACATCAAGAACGCACTCAAGCCGGGCGCTGTTCTCGGCCTGATCGACCACGAAGGCGACGCGGGTGCCGACAACGCCACCCTGCACCGCATTCCCGTGGACCTGGCCCGTGCCGCGGCACTGGAAGCCGGCTTCGTGATTGCCGAGGAAAGCGATCTGCTGAACGTGCCGAGCGACAACCACACGCAGGCCCCGTTCGCTGCCGAGCTGGAGCGCAACACTGACCGCTTCATGCTGAAACTGGTCAAGCCGCAGTAATCGGCCTGACATGTCGAACGGCTCGGGAAGACAGGAATTTCCGGGCCGTTTTGCATCCCGCAATCCCGACGCACCACCCCCTTCGAGTCACACCTTGCAGGACACCGCCCCACTCTCCTTCATCACTCGCTTCTTCGCTGTCTTCAAGTACAGCCGGGTGGCCATCGAGATTGTCTGGGGCACCAGTGCCGCGCTGACCCTCACCATGGCCTTCGCCACCCTGCTGGCCGGCGTGCTGCCTGCCGCGATCGCCTATGTGGGCCAGTTGATCGTCGATGCCGTGGTGGCGGCCATCCAGGCGCTGCCTGAGGCCCGTGAGGCAGCCACTGATCAGACCATTTTCTACGTGCTGTGCGAGGCCGCCCTGGTGGTGTTCTTCACCGGCGTGCAGCGCCTGAACACGGTCTGCCAGTCCATCCTGCGTGTGCTCCTGGGCAACAAGATCAACGTGATGATCCTGGAGAAGTCGCTGACGCTGGAGCTGCAGCATTTCGAGGATTCCGAGTACTACGACAAGCTGGTGCGCGCCCGCCGCGAGGCGTCGAGCCGCCCGCTGAGTCTGGTGATCCGCACCTTCGACCTGGCGCGCGAGTCCATCTCGCTCGTCAGCTATGGCGTGCTGCTGTTCCAGTTCT
>CAYQBR010000193.1:0-3254 GCA_964415735.1 uncultured Klebsiella sp.
TCACAGGGCTGACTGCCCATTTACTGTATATGTATACACTATGTATTTATACAGTACAAGCCTGCGCCCGACGTGAAGGCTGCCATGAAGCGAGCGCGTCACAGTGAGCAATTGCGCCAAGTCGTGGTGAAACTCGCAGACACTCACCGGCAAGAAGCAGGTAAGCAGCTGAAAGAAAAGGAATTAATAGGTGGCATGAATTTCGCTGGAGCGAACCAGAAACTCGCTATCCGATCCTCACTCACTCTGGAGGCAACACCGGCCCGTCATGAAACTACTCTCCGCCCTGCTCAGCTTCGCCATTGTCTGCGCCATCATCCTGATGCTGATTCCCGTGTTCACGGCCGGCATCGCCCTGCTCGTGGTGGCGGGCTGCTTCTTCGTCTGGTTCCTGCCGATCCTGCTGATTCTCGGCTCCGACGTCACCAGCGGCGGCGAGAAGTTCGCCTGGATTCTGGCCATCGTCTTCCTGTCCTGGTTCGCCTGGATCTTCTACTTCCTGCTGGCTCCGCTGAAGCCACGCGACACGCTGCGCTACTGAGCGTCTCAGTCCTCCTCATCCTCGCCATCATCCTCGGGCGTCACCACATCCACCACGGCGCCCGCCACCTTGAACGGCACCTTGGCCACTTCCAGCGTGACATCCACGGCCGTGCCGACCACGGTACCCAGACAGCCCGTCAGAAGCAGGCAGGCGCCCAGCAGCAGCGCACTGCGCAGGCATTGAAACGGCGTGATGAAGCGTCGGTGCATGGGAACATCCTTCAGCGCGGGGCAGCAGCGAGGGGCTGGATTCTGTCCAGGCCCCGACCAGTGCGCACCATGTGTGAAAACTCGTCGGCCAGTCTGGCACTTTCCGCCAGCACTGTCTGCCAGTAGTCGAAGCGTGTGACCTCGTCCAGCGTCTCGAAATCACGCCGGTCCGGAATCTTGCCGAAGGGCAGCGCGGCGACGAATTCGGGCGAGGGGCTGAGCACCAGCGCATTGTCGAAGTGACGCGGATCCGCACGACGCCAGGGCAGCGCCTTGTCGAACCAGCCCGGCGTGAAGTGCGAGTAGAAGTGCGGGTAGAGCACCAGCCCTTCGCCCACGCGCAGCGGCACATCGAAGTGGTAATCGGTGATGCCACCATCGCGATAGACACCCGGTGGCGCACCGGGAATGTCCCGCACCCCTTCGATGACCAGCGGGATCGCTCCTGTCGCCAGCAGAGCGGCGGCGACATTGTCCGGGCGCAGCGGCACCGTCACTGTGGAAAATTCGCGCCACTGCTGCACAGCCGCGGACACCGGCCCGCCGTGAAACACCACGCGCTGAAAGAAGCCGCCCAGCAGGCGCCGGTGCAGAGCATTGCCCACCGCACTCAGGCCCAGCCCCGCCCCCAGCAGCAGCCGCTGTTCCGCACTGACCAGTCGGCGCGCCCGGTCGGCCACGATATGTACCCGCACCAAGGGGCTCTCGGCAATCTCGCGCGCCCCGTCCGGTCCGAGCACCAGCCCCACCAGACGCTGCGCCGACGCCGTGATTTCCGCCACGGTAGGCGCGGCGGAGTAGCGCTCACGCGAGTAATGCCAGGCCAGCCGGTCGATGCCGGCCAGTGGGTCCTTGAGCCCCAGACAGCTCAGGCGCCAGGCCCCGGCCGACGAGCCGATGGTCTCCAGCGGCTGCCGGCGCCCGGCGAAGAACTCACCCGCGAGGTAGCGATCCAGGCCGTACAGCACGAACCATTTCGGCCCGCCCGACGCCCCCACGATGGTGCTGAACTGATCGGGATGCAGCCCATCGCGCTGGATGGCACGCAGGGCCGCGGGGCCGGCATGCAGACACAGGGCAGTCATTGCGCGCTCTTCCTTCGCGTCTCGTCCCCGAAGGCGAAGGAACGGCAGATGTCGATGAACTGAAGGGCGCCGGTGGACAGGCTGCGCCGCTTGCGGAAATACAAGCCGAAGGTCAGCTCGACTTCGGAAAAGGGCAGGCCCT
This sequence comes from uncultured Klebsiella sp., assembly GCA_964415735.1. Lineage (GTDB taxonomy): Bacteria > Pseudomonadota > Gammaproteobacteria > Pseudomonadales > Pseudohongiellaceae > UBA5078. Next base: position 1,981 of record CAYQBR010000193.1, read on the forward strand.
GCAGGGGCACGAAGTCGGCACACACGGCATTGTCCTGCAGCACTCGCGCGTCCACATAACACATGCCCAGATGCCGGGCCGCCATGTTCAGACGCAACGAGAGATTGCTGATCTCCCAGATGGTGCCGAACTCGTTGCGCAGCTTCTCGATGGCCGGGCGCACGTCAGGGTCTTCCAGGTGAGACACCATCAAGGGAATCTCGCGGATGATCCCCTCCGGGTCCTCACGCAGCCGCTCCAGCAGGGGATGCAGGCGGCTGATGACCAGCTTGCGCGACTCCGTGTAAAGCGGCACAGTCTCCAGCAGTGCCGGCATCTGCTGCTGGAAGGGCCCGAAGCCCAGCTCCAGGGTATCGGCAAGCACACCCTGGATGATCTTGCGGCTGGGCATCACATCCACCTTCAGGCGGGTCAGCGGATTGCTGTCGCAGTAATCCTCCAGCAGCTCGTTGCCGTATATCTGGCTGACGGAACCGCTCATGGCGAGCTGCAGCGTCGAGGACACCCCCTGACGGATATTGGCGATGTCGGCCAGCACGGCCAGTTCCTCTTGCAGCACCCGTGCGGCGTGGGTCTGCAGACGCCGACCGGACTCGGTCAGCATGATGGGCTTGCCGCGCTCGATCAGCCGGGTGCCCAGCTTGCGCTCCAGGGTGGCGATGGTCTGACTCACCGCCGACTGGGTGATGTAGAGACGATCGGCTGCGGACTTGAAGCCGCCGGTGTCGCAGACGGTCTTGAAGACACGGATCTCGTGGGTTTCCAGGTGTGAGGACTGCATCGGACAAAAGGCTCTGACAGGCTGTGGACAGCCACTTTAGCAATCAGGATTTCTTAAGCAACCATTAGCACGGCTAATTTTACCGTCAAAATGGCCATTCCTATAATACTCGCCAACTGTGCCCTGCGGGCACCTCCATTGTTCAGGAAGGAAGCAGAAAATGACTGTCGAATACTCCAAGGGCCTGGAAGGGGTCATCGCCGATGAAACCAGCATCAGCAATGTGGAAGGCGATATCGGCCGCCTGAGCTATCGTGGCTATCCCATCGAGCAGCTGGTGCAACAACCCTTCACCCGCGTGGTCTGGCTGGTGCTGTTCGGCGAACTGGCAACCCCGGAAGAGGAAGTGCGGCTGCAGCAGTATCTGCAGCGTAATGGCGCCCTGAGCGCGAGCGAGATCGCCACACTCAGAAGCCTGCCGCGTGAACTGCACAGCATGCGCATGCTGCAGTCCATGATTCCCATGCTGGACACCCGCCCGGTGGGCCCGCAG
>CAYQBR010000194.1:0-3206 GCA_964415735.1 uncultured Klebsiella sp.
CCTCGTTGGTGGTGGACATGTCGTTGGTGTAGTAGTTGAAGGACACGATGCTGCGGGCGCCGGAGATGCCGGAAGCTTCCAGCTGCTCGGCGATCGCCGGGGTGATGTCGAAGGTCGCAGAGTTCAGGATGCGGTCATCCAGATCGATGCGGTAGTAGTCGATGGTCAGATCCAGACCGCCGAACTCAGTCGCCAGACCGATGCTGTAGTTGGTGGACTCTTCCGGTGTCAGCTCCTTGCCCCCGAACAGCTGGGAGATCGGGTTGGTCGGAGGAATCTGGCCCTGGGTGACGGGGATGCTGTCCACCACGCCGGTGCTGATGTTGGAGATGTTCGCCTGACCCGGAGACGGTGCGCGGAAGCCCGTGCTGATCGTGCTGCGGATGTTGGTGGTCTCTGTCAGCGCATAGCGTGCAGTCAGCTTGCCATTGGTGGTGTCACCGAAGGTGTTGTAGAAGTCTTCGTAACGGATGGCGGCGCCCAGCAGCAGACGATCTGTCACGTCCACTTCCAGGTCAGCGTACACGCTCCAGTTCTTGCGGTCCCAGGTGCCCTGCTGGTCCGGGCCGAAACCCTGGAAGCCGTCGGAGCCCACGCCGGCGCCCAGATTGGAGAACGGTCCGATGCGGTAGGAGTCCTGATCCTGCGAGCTCACCTTGAAGATCTCACGACGCCACTCGATACCGTAGGCGACGTTCAGCGGGGAGTACAGGCCCACATCGAAGGGCTTGGACAGGTCGAGGTTGATGTTGTTCTCGATCGTGGTGTAGATGCCCGGCTCGAAGCTGGTCGGTGAATCCGGACCCATGGACGGGTTGGTGGTGTTCGAGATCTTGTAGGTCATCTCGGAGAAACCGTTGCCCAGGCTCAGGTCGTAGGTGGTGCCGTCATTCAGCTCGCCACGGATACCGGTCACGTTGGACATGTCGGTGTTCTTGCCACCGAAGTCCGGCGTGTAGCCACCGGGGAACCACTCGAGGAACGTGAAGCACTGCGGATCGGCCAGGCCGGCATTGCGGGCGGCCACGGAGCTGGTCACCTTGGTGGTGGGATTCACACCACGCGGAATGGTCGGGCAGGTGGTGCCGGTGCCGGGTGTCAGGTCGAAGAACAGCTGGTTGGAGCCACGGGTGAACACGCCGGCGCGGTTTTCCGGGTTGCGGAAGAAGAAGCCGAGTTCCACTTCCTTCTCGCTGTAGCCGGAGAAGGAGTACAGCTCCTGGTCGCCGCCCAGGTCCATGCCGGCGTTCAGGAACAGGTTGACGATCTCGGTGTCCGGCAGACCTTGATGCTGGGCGTTGACGCGCACAGCGGTGTTGCCGTTGTTGATCAGCGTCTGCGCGTCGCCGCGCTGGATGCTGCGGTCGCTGCGCTTCTGGTTGGTCATGTCCATGCTGATGCTGGCGAAGCCGTTCTGGCCCAGCGGCAGACCCAGGTTGGCGGCCACGTAGTTCAGTTGGCCATCGTTGGTCTCGGTCAGGATGCCGGTCTTGGTCTCGATGGACAGGCCTTCGCTGTTTTCCTTCAGCTGGAAGTTGATCACGCCGGCGATCGCATCGGAACCGTACTGGGCGGCAGCGCCGTCACGCAGCACTTCCACCTGACGCAGGGCGATCGGCGGAATCTGGGAGACGTCGGGGAAGTGGGTGCCCTGACGGCCGAACTGCACAGCGGCAGAACGGTGACGGCGCTTGCCGTTCACCAGCACCAGCGTGTCATCGGCAGGCAGGCCGCGCAGGGTGGCGGGGCGTACCAGGGAGCTGGAGTCGTTGATGTCCTGCACGTCAACGTTGAAGGTTGGCACCAGGTTGCGCAGCAGATCGTTCATGTCTGCAGTGCCCTGATCCTGGAAGTCGGACGCTGAGAAGACGTCGACGGGGGCAGCGGAGTCCAGCGCCGTACGCGGAGCGCGGCGGGAGCCGATGATTACCACTTCTTCGATTTCTTCAGCCGCCGGCGCCTGAGCCATGGCGACTGGTGCAGTGGCTGCCACGGAGCCCAGCAGGGCGGCAACCGACGACAACGTCAGCAGGTTCGATATTTTCATAGTCATTTATCCCTTTTCATTCGTTTCTTAGTAGTTGCGAAAGAGAGACCGTGCGCCCATTGCACAGTTGGCATGGGGGCTCGACCTTGATAGCGGGTCGATTATCTGCACAGCCCTCTGTGCAAAGTCCTCCTAAAAACCTTCTGAATACCTCCCATAACTGTTCGAGGATTGAATTCATTGGGTTTTCAGGGAATTGCCCGGGTGCATAGAGGCGCTGGGGAGGGCGGCAGGGAGAGGGGGCGGGGTCCCGGTTTCAGTCGAGGATGTTCTGGGTCTGCATGCCAGCGAGCTTGCGGGACTCCAGTTCAGACCAGTCCTCGTCGCTCCACAGATTGTTGCGTGACATGAACGTGCCCGCCTCGTAAGCGGCGCGGGCGCGCGGGCTGAGGGCCACGCCGGTCATCGGTTGCATGGCCGCAACGCCTTCCATCAGCCGGCGCTGCCAGGAGATGCCGAAATCCAGTTCTTCCAACACGGCAAGGTAACGTGCGTCTTCCAGAACGGCAGTGGGGAAGTATTTCTCGGTGCTATGGGTGACATTGAACAGGCGGCGTTTCTGCAGCGGCGGAATGTGTCGCCACAATGCCACCCCCGTCTCGACGTCGCCGAGCATGAAGCTGAGGGCGCCCTTGGTGAAGTTGTGGTCCTCGCCTTTTGCCATGATGGCCTGATAGGCCGCATTGCCCAGCACGATCTCGCCGCTGAGAAACCCGATGACGGCTTCACTGTAAAGCGCCAGAAGCCCGTCCTTGTCCACATCACGCTGCCGATTCAGGAACATTTCCGCCTGACGGAAGTCCCCCGCCAGGGCCAGATTGGTGGCAACCGTGCCCAGGAAACCCACGTGGTAGGGGCGCTCCTGCAACTGGCCCTTGGCCGAGAGCAGCATGGCGCGGGGCGCCTGGATATTGCTGCGGTAGCTCCACACCTCGTCGGGCGAGATCTCGAACGGGCCCACTTCGTTGGCGCGATCCAGGAAGTGGGAGGCTTCCTCGTACATGCGGGCGCCGATCAGGAACAGGGCATAGTGGGCCATGGCATAGCCGGGCGGATTGCCCGAGAGGATCTGCTCGCGCAGCTGCATCTCCTGCTGGATCTGGCTGGTGCCGCTCATGCGCAGCTTCATTTCATTGATGGACTGCAGGGCTTCGCTGTC
>CAYQBR010000195.1:0-3182 GCA_964415735.1 uncultured Klebsiella sp.
GCCATGTTTGCCACCACGCGTCAGTTCCTGGACTACTTCAACCTGAAGAGCCTGCAGGAGCTGCCGCCGCTGTCCGAGATCCGCGATCTGGACAAGCTCAATCCGGAGCTGGCGCTGGAGGACGACGATCTGACCAGCATGCGGGTGCTGGAGCTGCCGCCCGAGGAGGCGCTGGAAGAGGATGAAGCTCTTGGCATCGACGACGATGACGAGGACGACGAAGCCACCCGCCTCGAGGAAGAGGAGGCCATCGCCCTGGCCAAACGCCCGTTGGACGAGATCCTGGGGCTGGGCCAGTTTGCCGGAAAGCCTGCCGGCGCCGCGGCGTCGGATGCTGACGAAGAACACACGTAAGACCACCGGTGGGCGCTGCGCAAGGCAGTGTCCGCCACTGACATGTCGGGAGACATCATGAACGAGAAACTGCAGAAGGTGCTGGCACGCGCCGGCTTTGGATCACGCCGCGAGCTGGAGGAATGGATTCGCGCGGGGCGGGTGAAGATCAACGGCGTGGTGGCCACGATCGGCGATCGCGTCGGCAAGGATGACGTGCTGCTGGTGGATGGCAAGAAGGTCAATCCCGGCAGTGCCGTGGCCGAGATGCAGCGGGTGCTGCTCTACAACAAGCCCGAGGACGAGATCTGCACGCGCAAGGACCCGGAAGGGCGCCCCTCCGTGTTCGACAAGCTGCCGAAGATCACTCACGGGCGCTGGGTCGCCATTGGCCGTCTCGACATCAACACCAGCGGCCTGCTGCTCTTCACCACCGATGGCGAGCTCGCCAATCGCCTGATGCATCCCTCGTCCAACATCGATCGTGAATACGCGGTGCGGGTGATGGGGGAGGTCAGCGATGAGGTGATCCGCACCCTGCTCAAGGGCGTGATGATCGACGATCACCTGTGCCGCTTCACCGACATTCAGTTCTTTGCCGGAGAGGGCGCCAACCGCTGGTATCACGTGGTGCTGATGGAAGGGCGCAACCGCGAGGTGCGCAAGCTGTGGGAATCCCAGGGCATTCGCGTGAGCCGATTGAAGCGCGTGCGCTACGGCCCGATCTTCATTCCCAGCAAGGTGAAACGGGGCGAGTTCCACGAACTGCCCCGCGAGGAAATGGCGCTGCTCTACCGCGCCGTCAATCTGCCGATGAACACCAAGCCGCGCAAGGTGGCACCGGTACGGCGCTGATTCCTCAGCTGAGGATCAGGTTGCCGCCGCGCTTGCGAGCGCCCGTCAGTGCCTTGGCGGCGCGCTCCAGCAGGCTGACGCTGGAATCCGTGCCACTCATCACTGCCAGGCCCTGGCTCACACTGATGCCTGCATCGTTGTGCTGATCGGCCTCCACACTCAACGCCGGAATGCCGCGCGCAGCTTCCTGAATGCGCCGTGCGATCACATCTGCGCCGGCCTTGTCGGTATTGCTCAGAATCAGCACGAACTGCTCGCCGTCGTTTCGGAACACCGCATCGGTCGAGCGTGAGGACTGGCGCAGGCTGTCCGCCAGCGCACGCAGAATGCGTTCGACATTGCCCAGGCCGTGCTGCTCGTGCAGCTTGCGCAGGCCGTCGACCTCCAGCATCAGCATACTCAGTGGCTGGTTGTGGCGCTTGGCCAGATCGATCTCGCGCTCCAGAGTCTGCCGCAGGAAGCGCCGATTGCCGGCACCCGTGAGCGGGTCACTGAAGGCGGCATGCACGGCCGCGCGCAGACGCAGGGCGTTGCGCAACGGGAAGATCAGCGTGGAGAGCAGTGTCTCCAGGATGCTGAGTTCCTTTTCGGTGAATTTCTTGCTGCGCTTGAAGATGACTTCGCCCAGCTTGTCCTCGTTGGTGATCAGGCGATACCCGCAGCTGTGCGTGGACTGCTTGGCCACCGAGGTGTCGATGCCCAGGTCCTCGTTCAGGTAATGAATCCCGTCCAGTCGCACCACGGTGCTGACCTTCTCCAGAAACAGCCGCAGCAGCAGGTTCAGATCCAGCGTGGTCTGCAGCACTTCGCCCAGCTGCATCCGCAGGTCCAGTTTCTCGCCGCTGAGCGCGTCGGTCTGGATGATGGCTCTGGTCTTGTCGGTATTGGCCTCGGAATGCAGATTCGCACTGACGGAGACGACCATGATTTACCCCTTGATGGCTTGTTCTGGAATGTGGTTGTTCAGAGTCCGATGGCCTTGTTGCCGCCGGCACTCTTGATCAGGTAGAGCGCCTTGTCGGCGCGGTTGAACATGCTTTCTGCCGTGTCCTGACCAGCGAAGGAGGTGACCCCGATGCTGACAGTGGTGCTGACGGATTCATCCCCCAGGCTGATCTCCAGGCCCTCGATGGCCTTGCGCAGGCGCTCGGCAATGACCAGGGCTCCGTCGGCATTGGTGCGATTGAGCAGGACGACCAGTTCGTCGCCGCCATAGCGGAAGGTCAGGTCGGTGTTGCGATTGATGCGCACGATGGTGCTCACGATCTGGCGCAGCACGGCATCGCCGGCACTGTGCCCGAGGGTGTCATTGATCTGCTTGAACTTGTCGATGTCCACGACCAGCAGCGACATGGGCTGCTTGAAGCGGCGTGCCAGATTGATCTCGCGCTCCAGGGCGTGTTCCAGCGCGATGCGGTTGCCGGCGCCGGTGAGCGGGTCGGTCAGCGACGCCATCAGGGCGTCACGGTAGGTCAGGGCATTGCGCAGCGGACAGATCAGCGCGCTCAGCATCACCTCGATGGCCTGCAGGTTCTGGTCGGAGAAGCGCGTGTTGCGGTAGAACACGATCTCGCCCAGGTGATCGTTCGCCGTGATCAGCCGGTAGCCACAGCTGTGCGAGGCCTTGCGGCCGGACACGATCTGCAGCTGCTGGGTTTCGTTGATGTACTGCAGCCCGTCGAGTTCCACGCTGGGCTTGAGTTCGGCCAGGAACAACTGCAGCAGCTGCTCGATGTCGAGCGTGGTCTGCAGGCTTGCCGCCATGCGATAGCGTCGTTCGCTGTAGTTCTCGCGGGCGACTTCCGTGGGCGTGATCACAGGCTTGGTGAGACTGAGCCTGGCGCTGTTGAAGTCGATCGTGTTCGAGGTGTGCAGTGGCGTCGCCATTGTGAGAGCTCCTGGGTCCATGCGTCTGCACAAGCGGCAGACAATTGCAGCAAGCATCCTGATTGATGCCTGCCCGGCTCCTGAAGCGAGTATCGTGCCAACCTTTG
>CAYQBR010000196.1:0-3173 GCA_964415735.1 uncultured Klebsiella sp.
TGACCATCCGGCAGGTGCTCTCCTCCATTCAGGAAGACACCGGCGTGGCGGGCAATCCCGTGTTCCAGAATCAGGAGATCAGCACCACGGTGGTGGTGCGTGACGGCGAGAACGTGGTGCTGGGCGGGCTGATCCAGTCGAGCAATTCCGACCTCAACAGCGGGCTGCCCGGCGTGAGCCGCGTGCCGGTGCTGGGCGGGCTGTTCGGCTATCAGCAGGATGTGTCCGAGCGCAAGGAGCTGTTCATCGTCCTGCGCCCCGAAGTGGTGAATCTCAATGAAACCGGTGCCGCGGCCTATGCCGAAATCCTGCGGCGCTTCGCTCTGGCCGCGGAACTCTTCGAAGACGCCGGCCTCTGACCTGACCCGAAAGGAGAACTCTCATGCACACTCGTTCCAGCGCCAAGCAGCGCGGCTTCACCATCATCGAACTGCTCATCGTCATGGCCATTCTCGGCATGCTGGCCGTCATGGTGGCCCCCAATCTGTTCAATCAGGCCGATGGTGCGCGCCGCGATGCGGCGATGTCGCAGATCTCGGCCATCGCCTCGGCGCTGGACACCCATCGCCTGGACGTGGGGCAGTACCCGGAAGATCTGCAGGGCCTGATGGAGAACACTTCCGATCGCGCGTCCTGGAACGGCCCCTACCTGAACAATGACGTGCCACGTGACCCCTGGGGCTTCGAGTTCCAGTACAGCGTCGACGGCAACACCTACACGCTGATGTCCTACGGCGCCGATGGCCGCCCGGGTGGTGAGGACAATGACGCGGACATCAGCCGCTAACAGGCGAGCCCGGGGCTTCACCCTGCTGGAGCTGGTGATCGTGCTGGCCATTCTCGCCATGGGCAGCGTGCTGGTCATTCCCAGCCTCTCCGGCATGAGTGCGCGCACCTTCAACGCCCAGGTGCGTGAGGCCCAATCCCTGCTCACTTACACACGCCGCACGGCGGTGGTCACGGGGCAGGCAGCCACGGCCCGCTTTCAGGCCGACCTGCGCGACGAGCAAGCCCTGCTGGCCGCCACGCCTTCGACGGATACCCGCTCGCGTCTGGGTCAGGACGAGATCTGGACCGCCCGCGGCCTCACCCTCGCCTATCGCGACAGCACCGAGCAGGTCACGCCCGTGGAAGACACACTCGACATCACCTTCTATCCCGAGGGCGGCAGCACGGGCGGCGCGCTGATCCTGGCGCAGAACGCGCGTCAAGTGGAGATCCGCATCGACCCGTTCTCGGGCAAGGTGACCACCGAGGAGGCGCCATGACGCCCTCAGCACGCGAACACGGCTTCACCCTGCTGGAAGTGCTGGTGGCGCTGACCATCACCGGGATGGTGCTGGGCAGCCTGTTCGCGCTGGCGGGCGGCAGCAAGCAGCTGGCGTTTCGGGCGGGGGAAAGCCTGGATGTCGCCATCGAGGCGCGGGCGGCCGTGCAGTTCGCGCTGCTGCAGGACGAGTACGGCGAGGTGGAGGAGATTCTCGAAGGCGAGCAGCGCTTCGAGATTCGCGCCAACGACTACCTGGAGCCTGTCGTGCGCAAGACGCAACCGATGATTTTCAAGCTGCAGCACTACGAGATCGTGGACGAAGAGACCGATGAGCGGATTGCCGGAACGCGCTGGATCAAGCTTGAACTGCCGGAATGAGGGCGGTTTCACGCTGATCGAAGTCGTGCTGTCACTGGCCCTGACGGCCATGTTGCTGAGCCTGCTCAGCACGGGCATGTATGCCGTGATGAACGACTGGGAGAACGACACGGCAGTGCTGGACGGCCAGCTTGACCAGACCGTGGCCGTGCTGCAGCTGGAGCGCGCGCTGCAGGGCGCCTTCCCGCACAGCTACCGGGACCCGGAATCGCTGGGCCGCCTGGTCTATTTCCAGGGCGAGGACGAGACCCTGAGCTGGGTGTCCACCGTCTCGCCGCAGCGCAGCGGCGGGCTCACCGCCTGGCAGCTCAGCTCGGTGGAGGACGAAGGCGTTTATCTGCAGCTGGCCCCGGCCAGGAGTGACGACCCGCGGGAGCGCCTCGCCAATGTCGAGCCCGTGCTGCTGATTCCCGGTTACACCGCCAGTTTCAGCTATCTCTACGAGGAGCTGGATTTCAGCAAGCAATGGCGCGAGGACTGGCCCGGCCACGAGCTGCAGATGCTGCCGCTGGCCGTGCACGTGCTGCTCACGCCCTTCGGCGATGACCCGCGCCAGCGCCCGCTCAACCTCATCGGGCGCATCCGCGCCAACGAGCACCGCGATCTGCGTCCGGCCTTCCAGCCGCAGCAGAGCATCGGCATTCCTGCGCAGAGCCCGCAGATCGGAGCACCCTGACATGAGGCGTCAACGTGGCTCGGTCATTCTCATCGTCCTGTGGACATCCATCGTGCTCACCGTGCTGGTGACCGTGATGGCGGGCAAGGTGCAGCTGTCGGCACGCACGGCCATGCACAACCGGCAGGCGGTGGAGGACCTGGCCGCCGTGACCGAGGCCATGGCCTTCGCCGAGATGGAGCTGATGCTGGAGTTGTTCCCGCAGCCCATCGACTACCTGACGCCCACCGACGATCTGGGCAATGTGCGCGAGCCGCGCTACCGCTTCAACGGCCAGCCGCTGACCCTGCACTACCCGGCCGGTAAGGACATGGTGGTGCGCATTTATGACCATGCGGGCAAGATCAATCTGAACCAGATCAACGACCGCAGCATGATGCTGCTGATCCAGCACCGGCTGGGCCCCGATGCCGACCCGCGCCAGGTGGAGGAACTGCTGGACGCCTGGCGTGACTGGCGCGACCTGAACGATCTGGCCAGCCCCAATGGCGCCGACACGGACTACTACGAGTCCCTCGACCCGCCCTACTCACCGCGCAACTTCAACGAGATGGACACGGTGGAGGAGCTGCGCCTGATCCGCGGCTTCGACGAGCTGTTCGAGGGCGTGAATCTGGAAGCGGCGTTCACCATCTACGGCTCGACGGAAACCGTGAACCTGAACCTCGCCACGCGCGAGGCCATGCGGCTGCTGCCGGGGCTGAACGACGAGCTGATCGAGCAGATCATCGCCTACCGGCAGACGCGGGATTTCGCCAATCGCAATGATGTGGGTGCGCTGGTGCCGCTGGAGAATTTCGTGGAGCTGTCGAACTGGATCGGCAACAACACCTCGTCCTATTACTCGGT
>CAYQBR010000197.1:0-3165 GCA_964415735.1 uncultured Klebsiella sp.
GCGGCGCGAAGGGCTGCTCGTCCGGGCCGCCCAGCAGCATGATCAGGCGCATGGCGGCCAGGGTGACGCGATCCTCCGAGATCGCCTGCATGCGGCTCTGGTAGTCGGCATCGATCACGATGCCCTCCAGGCGCGTGTCCAGACGCTCGGCCCGCAGCACGGCGGCCTTGATCTCGTCGGGGTAGACGAAGTCGAGCAGCAGGCGGCGGCTCTCCTGCAGCCAGACATCGGGGTCCAGCGAAAGGCTGTGCAGATCGGCCTGGGCAGCAGTGACCACCATGCGCCGCAAGGTGTCCTCGAAGGCCTGGTTGCGCAGCGCCTCGTCCCATTCCGAGTGCAGCGTGCCATTGCGTGTGGGAATGCCGTTGCCGCCGCGATCGCCATTGGGGAACAGGCTGTGCGAGATCAGCGCCCCGGAATGCAGGGGCTGATGGATGTCGCCGGCCAGATGCAGCAGCCAGCACAGGGCCACGGCGCGCGCCGCGGCCGGCTGGGAGTCGTCGTTGAAGCGGGCGAGGTTGTAGTCCAGCGCGAGCAGCACATTGTCGATGTCGCGCTCGTCGGTGCTGGCGTCGGCGCGGCCGCCGGCGATGTCCGGGCGCGGCTCCGCCCCGACGTAGAGATTGCCCTGCAGGCCCGCCCCGCGCAGCCAGGCGCCGTCGATGTAATGCCATTGCGGGCGGTCGTGCCGGATGCGCTCTTCCTCGTCCAACCCACGCACCAGATCCGGCCAGACGGCAGCCTGGCCGAGTGTCCAGCGCAGTTTTTCCTCGTCGCTGCCCACCATGACGGTCAGCGGCATCTGTTCCACGAAGTCCTGCTGGTAGCGCGGATGGGCCTCGAGCAGGCCGATCAGTTCGGCGCGGCGCTCCAGGGAGAGGGACTCCCACACCACATAGGCGCTGAGGCGGTGCCCCGTGGCATCCCAGGCCAGCACCGGCATGCCGGCCACCAGAGCCAGCCACAGCAGGGCGCTCTGGCAGAGGCGACGGGCGAGGCGGTGGTGGACGTGGCGGGGCATGGTCGAGAGGAACTCCGGCTGGGAACGCGGGGGGTACTGTAACCCGATTCTCAAACCTCCAGCCACTCCCGCCGCACCGCCTCGTCCGCCAGCAACGCGGCGGGCGTGCCCTCGAACACGATCTGGCCGCGGCCCATGACGTAAACCCGTGCAGCGATGCGCAGCGCGATGTCGAGCTTCTGTTCCACCAGCAGGATGCCGACACCGCCCGCGGCGATCTGCTGCAGGGCTTGCGCCACCTGCGTGGCCAGGCGCGGGGCCAGCCCTTCCGTGGGTTCGTCCACCAGCAACAGGCGTGGCGCGCCCATCAGCGTGCGGGCGATGCACAGCATCTGTTGCTCGCCGCCGCTCAGCGCGCCGCCCGGCACATCCAGGCGCGCCGCGAGCGCAGGGAAAAGGGCGAACAACTCGTCCAGCTGTCCGGGCCGCAGTGCCTGCCCGGGCTTGAGGCCCAGCTGCAGGTTCTGCATGACGCTGAGTCCGGGGAAGATGTCGCGCTGCTCGGGCACGCAGCCGACGCCCAGGCGGGCGATCGCATGACTCGGCAGACCCAGCAGGGATTGCCCCTGCCAGTGCGCCGCACCCGTGGCCCGCAGCTCGCCCATCAGCGCGCGCACGGTGGTGGATCGCCCGGCCCCGTTGCGGCCGAGCAGGGCAACGATTTCGCCCTCGTCCACCCGCAGGCTGACGCCCTGCAGCACATGACTCTGGCCGTACCAGGCCTGCAGATTCGCCACCTCAAGCATCGTGTTGACCTCCTGCCGCGGCGCCCGCCAGGCTGCCCAGATACACCTCCTGCACGCGGGGATTGGCGCGGATGCGCGCCGGGGTGTCGGTGGCGATCACCTCGCCCTGGGCCAGCACCGTGATGCGATCGGCCAGCTCGAACACCACGCTCATGTCGTGTTCCACCAGCAGCAGGGTGCGCTCGGCCGTCACGCGGCGGATCAAGGCCAGGGCCTGGGCGGCCTCGCTGTGACTCATGCCGGCCACGGGCTCGTCGAGCAGGATCAAGCGCGCGTCGCCGGCAATCGCCAGACCCAGCTCCAGGGCCCGTTGCGCCGCATAGGCCAGCTCGCCGGCCGGCACCGCGCGCATGGCCTGCAGGCCCAACTCCTCCAGCAGGGCATCGGCCCGCGCGTTCAGCGCCTTCTCGCGGCCCAGCAGATGGCGCAGGGAACAGCCATAGCCCAAGGGCCGCAGCAGGGCGCAGCGCAGGTTCTCGAAGACGCTCAGTCGCGTGAACAGCTGGCTGATCTGGAAGCTGCGGGCGATGCCGCGGCGGGCGATCTGCTCGCTCGGCAGGCCGTGAATGGGCTTGCCTTCGAACGCGATGCGGCCGCTGTCGGGCGCGAGCAGGCCGCTGACCAGATGAAACAGGGTGGACTTGCCCGCGCCGTTCGGGCCGATGATGGCGTGGCATTCGCCGGCCTCGACGGCCAGGTCCACGCCATGCAGCACCCGGGTGCGGCCGAACTGCTTGCTCACATTCTCCAGGCGCAGCAGGCTCATGGGCTCACCTGCCTGGCGCCGGCCGCGCCTGACAGTTGCCACGCCGCTCGCAGTGTCGGCAGCTCGCGGCGCAGCAGCAGGCTCGCCACGGCGCCGAGCCCTGCCAGGCCGAGCCAGCTCCAGGCACTCGCGGCCGGCAGTGCCAGACCCAGGACGGTCAGCCCCCCGCCTTCCCGGGCGGCCAGCTCCAGAAGCAGCACTGTGCTGACCAGCAGGGCCGTGGTCGGCAGCGCACAGCGCGCCAGTGCTCGGGCGAGTGGCCCCAGGGCGCCCGCTCTCCAGCGCGCGTGCAGCTGCACCAGCAGGCTGCTCAGTCCGCCCGGCAGGAACATCACACAGCCCACGAACAGCAGACCCAGATAGAGCGTCGACAGGGTGGTGTAGTCACTGAGCAGAGCGGTGCACAGGGTCAGCAGCACGGCGCCCAGCACCGGCCCGAGGAAGTAGCCCGTGCCGCCCAGAAAGCACATCAGCAGCACCTGGCCGGCGTTGGCGGTGCCCAGGGCCTGGGAGGTGATGATCTCGTTGTGGATGGCGAACAGCGCCCCGGCCAGCCCCGCGAAAGTGCCCGCCACCAGGAAGCAGATCAGGCGCACCCGCGCCGCGCTGTAGCCCAGGCACTGCGCCCGCAG
>CAYQBR010000198.1:0-3157 GCA_964415735.1 uncultured Klebsiella sp.
TACAAGTCCCGACGTGCCGAGGAAAGCGAACTGGTGCCGGCCGACGGCATCGTGGGGTTCCTGAAGTCACGCCTGCAAGGCGTCTGAGTCCGCGACCACGAGGAGCAAAATCGCATGCAGACCCCGCAGACCCCTTACATCCTGGTGCTTTATTACAGTCGCACCGGCGCCACGCAGGACATGGCGCGCCTCATCGCTCGCGGTGTCGAGCAGGCCGGCCCGGGCATCGAAGCCCGGCTGCGCACGGTGCCGGCGGTGTCGCCCGTCAGCGAAGCCACTGCACCGGCCGTGCCCGCCAGTGGCGCGGTGTACTGCAGCGAGGACGATCTGCGCCATTGCGCCGGCCTGATCCTGGGCAGCCCGACCCGCTTCGGCAACATGGCCGCGCCGCTCAAGCACTTCCTCGACAACACCGGCGCCCTCTGGCTCTCCGGCGCCCTGATCAACAAGCCGGCGGCCGTGTTCACCTCCACGTCCAGTCTGCACGGCGGGCAGGAATCCACCCTGCTGAGCATGTTCATGCCCCTGCTGCATCACGGCATGGTGCTGTGCGGACTGCCCTACAGCGAGCCGCAGTTGATGGCCACGCAATCGGGCGGGACACCTTATGGCGCGAGTCATCACGCTGGTGCCGACGGCAAGCGCCGCGTGGACGACGACGAAACCGCCCTGTGCCTGGCGCTGGGCCGACGCGTCGCCGGCCTCGCCCTGAAACTGCGGGCCTGACGGGCCCGCAAGACCGAGCGGCCGCTCAAGGCCGTGGAGACACACTGATGCAGAATCTGGAATCCCCCGCCGCCGAGTCACAGCCGCCGAAGCTGATCGAGCAGTCCCACCGCGCCGTCGTCTACAGCTATGGCAGTCTGCTGGCGGTATTCGCCCTCTACGCCCTGTGGCAGATCGTCACCGACGGCAATGCCGTCGCGGTGCTGGTGCTGCTGGTGATCAAGACGCTGCCGCTGGCCATCTTCATTCCCGGCCTGCGGGTGCGACGCCTGCGCACCTATGCCTGGCTGTCCTTCGTGTCACTGCTCTATTTCATTCAGTCCGTGCAGACCGCTTTCACGCAGGATGCGCGGCTGTACGGCATCGTCTGCACGCTGATCATCGCGACGCTGTTCTGCGCGCTGGTGGTGTATATCCGCAGCTATCGCGGCTTCTACAAGGTGTCGTTCTGAAGCAGATCGCGCACCAGCGCGACGCTGATCCTGCGCTGGCGCTGCAGGGAATGGGTATCCAGTCGCTCCAGCAGGGCGAACAATTCGGTGTTGCTGCGTGCGGTGCGCTGCAGGATGTAGCGCGCCACCTCTTCCGACAACTCCAGTCCGCGGCGCCCTGCCCGCTTGCGCAGTGCCTGCAGCTTGTCCTCGTCGTCCGGTTCGTGCACCTGGAACACCACGCCTGACTGCAGCCGTGACAGCAGATCCGGCAGCACGAACGCGGCCTCGCGCGGCGCCGTGCGTGCTGCCACCAGCAGGCGGGTGCCACTCTCGCGCAAGCGATTGAACAGATGAAACAGGGCTTCCTCCCAGTCCGGGAGTCCGGCAATCGCCTCCACATCGTCCAGACAGACCAGCTGCAGCGACTCCAGCCCCAGCAGGATGTCAGGATGCCACTCGCCATGCTGACCCAGCGGCACATAGAAGCTGGCAGCCCAGGGCTGCACCGTGTCGGCTGTCGCGTCCTGCTGGCACATGGCCTGCAGCAGATGGCTGCAGCCCGCTCCGGGGGCACCCCACAGCCACGTGAACTGCGCCAGGGCGGCAGGCTCCTGCAGGTAATTCAACAAGGCCTGATTGGCGCTGGTGACATGGAAATTGTCGAAGGTGGCGGCGTCGTCGAGCGTGATCTGCAGCGCCAGTTGCCGGGGCTGGAGCATCTCAACGCACCCAGCGCAGGTGCAGCAGTGGCTGTTCATGGGCAGTGCCCGGCAGGGTCAGAGGCTGCAGGTCGCGGCCCAGGGCTATGAACTCGGTGAACAGGAACGGGGTGGCGAGCAGACGCACATCGAGCTCGATCGCGGCACCGTCGAGCAGCGCAGCCGCAGCGCTGTCCACCACCGCCAGCGAATCCATGTAGGCCATCAGATCGACATAGTCCCGTGCACTGTCCATACCCTCGACGCGCACGCGCACGCGGGCATCGGCCGGCGCCTCCATGCTGTTGAAGGCGTAATGGGCGGCGAGCTGGCTGGTGACACGGTTCAGCGTGCCCAGGGTGAAGACGGCGAGATCGCGCTCGAAGGCATCGAAGCTCTCGACGCTGTCGCGGAACAGGAACTGCCACAGGCCGACCAGATCGCCCGTGGGGGATTCCAGCAACCGGCCGCCCAGGATGGCATCGGCGCCATAGCGCGCACTGGCGCTGCGGATGCGGGTCTCGTCGAGGCTCCAGGCCACAT
Organism: uncultured Klebsiella sp.; assembly: GCA_964415735.1. Classification (GTDB taxonomy): domain Bacteria; phylum Pseudomonadota; class Gammaproteobacteria; order Pseudomonadales; family Pseudohongiellaceae; genus UBA5078. The sequence goes on from CAYQBR010000198.1 coordinate 2,402, forward strand.
CGGCCGGCAGATTGCGGCGATCCTCCAGATCCATCACGGGCAGCATCACCGGCAGGCCACGCACACGGGCGAATTCGCGCACGATCTCCAGCATGGGATGTTCCGAATCGGCACTGAGTACCTCGCGCACGCCGGCAGCGTTCTGCACCGTCAGCCACAGCAGCATCACGGGCCTCTCGCGATCCCACACCGGCACGCCGGAACTCATCAGCGTCTGGTTCAGCAGCGCGCTGTCGAAACTCATGCGGATGAAGGTGCGTGCCTCGGCCGTGGTGGAATCGGTGCGATAGCTGACTTCCTGCACATAGCTCTGAGCATCGCGCACGGCACGCTCAATGGCGGAATTGCGCAGATGGCGCTCGTCGCCGGTGACCTTGAGCACCACGGCGGCCAGCCCCTCGCGATAGGCGCGCAGACGCTCCGAGTCGCCCTGGTCCTGCACCGGGATTTCCTGTTCATAGAGGCCGGAGACGAGCAGTGCCTGCGCGGGAAGGGCGCACAGCGCGGCGGCGAAGAGGCTGAGACTGAGCAGGCGGCGGGCCTGGCGGAGGAGATTTTTCATGCGCGGCATGATACCCGATCCTCCCCGCCATGACACGCCGGCGGCCCAGCTGCTAGAATCCGCGCACTTCCTGACCAGCCTACGGACCCCCTCATGAGCCAGAACAGCAATCACACCTCCACTCCTTCATTGAGCTACAAGGACGCTGGCGTCGACATCGACGCGGGCGATGCCCTGGTCGAGCGCATCAAGTC
>CAYQBR010000199.1:0-3145 GCA_964415735.1 uncultured Klebsiella sp.
CGATCATCTTGCTGGTACGCTTGTTGGTTCTGGTCTTGTATCCCTTGGTTGGAACGCCCCACGGGGAAACCGGGTGACGCCCGCCAGATGTACGACCTTCACCACCGCCGTGCGGGTGATCTACCGGGTTCATCGCAACACCACGCACCGTGGGTCGAATGCCACGCCAACGCACCGCACCGGCCTTGCCGAGTGAACGCAGGCTGTGCTCCGCATTGGAGACTTCGCCCAGGGTTGCACGGCAGTCGGACAGAATCTTGCGCATTTCACCGGAACGCAGACGCAGAGTCGCGTAGTTGCCTTCACGCGCTACCAACTGAGCTGAACCACCGGCACTGCGTGCGATCTGAGCGCCCTTGCCCGGCTTCATCTCGATGCAATGTACAGTGCTACCCAGCGGAATATTGCGCAGCGGGAGGCAGTTGCCAGTCTTGATCGGCGCATCATCGCCAGAAACAATCACATCACCTGCAGCCACTTTCGCAGGCGCGATGATGTAACGACGCTCGCCGTCCGCGTAGAGCAGCAGTGCGATGGTCGCAGTGCGGTTAGGATCGTACTCGAGCCTTTCAACCTTCGCGCTGATACCGTCCTTGTCGCGACGGAAATCGATCACGCGATACTTCTGCTTGTGACCGCCACCAGCATGACGACGCGTGATGCGACCGACATTGTTGCGACCACCCGTCTTGGCCTTGGTGGCCAACAGCGGGCTGTAGGGCTCGCCCTTGTGCAGATCAGGGTTCACAACCTTGATGACAAAGCGGCGACCTGGAGAGGTTGGTTTACATTTTACGACTGGCATGACCTATACCCCTTCTCAGCCCAGCTCCGCAAAGTCAATTTCCTGACCCTGCGCCAGCTGCACGTAAGCTTTCTTCCAATTGGATTTCTTTCGGATGCTGCCACGCGCGGTGCGCTTGGTTTTACCCTTCACATTCAGAATCTGCAGACCGGTGACAGAAACCTTGAAGATCTTCTCAACAGCTTCCTTCACTTCAGTCTTGCTCGCATCGTTGATGACCTTGAAGGCCACCTGATTTCTGGTCTCCGCCATGATGGTGGCTTTCTCAGAAATGTGCGGACCGAGAATAATCGAATAAAGTCTGGCCTGGTTCATGACAGCATCTCCTCAACTTTCTTCAACGCAGGAACTGTCATCAGCACCTTCTCGAAGCCGATGAGACTCACCGGATCAAGACCTGCCGCATCAAGCACATCCACCTTGTGAAGGTTACGGGCAGCAAGGAACAGATTCTCTGCAATGTCTTCCGCAACGATCAACACGTTGTCGAGCGAAAACTCGCCCAGCTTGGCAACGAGGTCCTTGGTCTTGTGAGAAGACACGGAAAAATCCTCAACAACCAGCAGGCGCCCCTGACGAATCAGCTCGGACAGGATGCACGCCATTGCACCGCGGTACATCTTCTTGTTCAGCTTCTTGCTGTGATCCTGCGGACGCGCTGCGAACGTCACACCACCGGTACGCCACAGCGGGCTGCGAATGGTGCCGGCACGGGCACGACCTGTACCCTTCTGACGCCAAGGCTTGCGACCACCACCACTGACATCTGAGCGCGTTTTCTGCTGCACAGTGCCCTGTCTTGCCCCGGCCAGATAAGTGACAACCGTCTGATGCACCAGAGTTTCATTGAACTCACGCGCGAACGCCGCATCCGAAACAGTGACTTTTTCCTTACCCGCTTCATTGCCGGGCTTTGCAATATTCAATTCCATTGCTTACCCCCTGGATACTGGATGTTTGACAGAAGGACGAATGATGACACTGGAGCCTGTCGCACCCGGGAGAGCACCTTTGACCAACAACAGGTTATTCGCAACATCTACCTGAACAATCTCGAGACTCTGAGTCGTTACACGAGCATCACCCATGTGACCAGACATCTTCTTGCCTTTCCAGACGCGACCGGGCGTCTGACACTGACCAATGGAGCCCGGCACACGGTGAGAACGGGAGTTACCGTGCGTGGCATCCTGCATGTGGAAATTGTGGCGCTTGATGGTGCCCTGGAAGCCCTTGCCCTTGGAGGTCCCGGTGACATCAACCAGCTGACCGGGAGCAAAAAGCTCGACCGTCAACTGCGCACCCGCCGCAAGCTCAGCGACATCAGCCGCATCGGCACGGAACTCCCAAAGACCTTCGCCGGCCTCAGTACCAGCCTTGGCAAAGTGCCCCGCAAGGGACTTGGAGACGCGAGACGCCTTGCGCTCGCCAGTAGTGACCTGAACAGCACTGTAGCCGTCAGTTTCTGGAGTCTTGATCTGAGTCACTCGATTAGGAGCGACTTCTACCACCGTAACAGGTACGGACAATCCAGCTTCAGTGAAAACGCGGGTCATGCCGCTCTTTCGACCGACCAATCCAATCGACATTTTATAAACCTCATCGTGTACGGGGCTGAAACCCGCTATGGCTGCTTTCGCATTACACCATGTTTGCCGCAGAACACTTCAACGCGCCCGCAAGCATGTTAATGATCAGTCATCCTGATCTTCTACTGCGCTGCTGCAAACTAGGCCCATCTCAGACTGATGTGTCAACGACATCAACCCAGGCTGATCTGCACCTCTACACCAGCCGCCAGATCCAACTTCATCAATGCATCTACTGTCTTTTCCGTGGGCTCCACGATGTCCAGCAAACGCTTGTGCGTGCGGATTTCATATTGATCACGGGCATCCTTGTTCACGTGCGGCGAAATAAGGATGGTGTATCTCTCAGTGTTAGTCGGAAGCGGGATCGGACCTCGAACCTGAGCCCCGGTGCGCTTGGCAGTGTCGACTATCTCCTGAGTAGACTGATCAATCAGCCGGTGATCAAAGGCCTTCAGCCGAATTCTGATGCGCTGATTTTGCATCTACTTATTTCTCCAAAATCTTTTCAAATGAAACAGCAACTCGCTGTGCCAGAATTTCGGAAGAATACCGAAAAAATGGAAGCGAGATTCTAAGGTTGAGGCTGAGGCAAGTCAAGAAAAGAAAATCAAATCCTGCGCCGACGACAACTGTCCAAGCTGAAAAAGAATGGCGGAGCCTGGAGGCTCCGCCCTGTCCTTTTCGTTATTCCAAAATCTTTGCTACAACGCCTGCGCCCACAGTACGACCGCCTTCACGGATCGCAAAA
>CAYQBR010000200.1:0-3128 GCA_964415735.1 uncultured Klebsiella sp.
CACGCTGGCCAGGGCGGCGGCCACGTCCTGGGACTTGGTGGCCACCAGCAGGTTGTGCAGGCCCGGCCCGGGCGCGGACAACAGCTCGGCGGCCACCGGCATCTGCACCACGGGGCCACCCACAGGGGCTTCCAGCGCCAGGCCGCCGTGTTCGCGATAGTCCGCCAGCGCCTGCTCTGAGCGCAGCAGCAGCGTCACACGCTGCCCCACGGGCGGGTGCTGCCACAGACGTGCGGCCCAGAGGCAGCCCATGGCGCCGGCGCCCAGCACATGCCAGCGCGCGTCGCCGGGAGAATCCGTCAGTGTGTTCAAGGGCTTGTCTCCTGTGGCTGGACGGTCGCCATGATTCACCATCTTCCTGCCCGGTGGTAGTATGGCCGCCATCGAATCAGTACCCGCACACCGCCAGAGGATCGCCCATGCCATCGTTCGACATCGTTTCCGAAGTAGAGATGCCCGAAGTCAACAACGCCCTGGATCAGTCCAGACGCGAGCTTGCCACCCGTTTCGACTTCAAGGGCGTGGACGCCAGCTTCGAGCTCAAGGACAAGGAAATCACGCTCACGGCGGATTCCGAGTTCCAGCTGGAGCAGATGCTGGACATTCTCAAGGGCAAGCTGATCAAGCGCAATGTCGACGCCCGCGCACTGAAGACGGGCGATGTGACGAAGTCCGGCAAGCAGGTGTTCCAGGTGCTCAGCATCCAGCAGGGGCTCGAGGCCGACATCAGCCGCAAGATCGTCAAGCTGGTGAAGGATGGCAAGTTCAAGGTGCAGACAGCCATCAATGGCGACAAGCTGCGTGTCACCGGCAAGAAGCGGGACGACCTGCAGGAAGTGATTGCCATGCTGCGGGATGCCAAGCTGGAAGTGCCGCTGCAGTTCAACAATTTCCGCGATTGACGCGCCCGGCGCGCCTGCGGGCCCGCCGCCGCAGGACCACTCCTGATGCGTGACGCCACGCCCACCCTGAACGAACGCACCGCCACTGCCCTGCGCGCCCTGGCGGTCTACGGCGAGCGTCGTGTGCTGGTGATGCTGCTGCTGGGCTTCGCCGCGGGCCTGCCGTTCCTGCTCATCTTCGACACCCTTTCCGTCTGGCTGCGCCAGTCGGGGCTCTCCCTGCAGTCCATTTCCATCTTCGCCCTGGCCACGCTCAGCTATGCGCTGAAGTTTGTCTGGGCGCCTGTCATCGACCGCGTGCGTCTGCCGGTGCTGGAACCGCTGCTGGGGCCGCGCCGGTCGTGGATGCTGCTGACTCAGCTCGTGGTGATGCTCGGGCTGTGGGCGATCGCCGGCTCGGACCCGCAGCTGCAGCTGTGGAAGGTGGGTGCCCTGGCGGCACTGGTGGGCTTCGCCGGAGCCAGTCAGGACATCGTGATCGACGCCTGGCGCATCGAGGCGGTGGACGAGTCGCGCCACGGCGCCATGGCGGCCGCCTATCAGTGGGGCTATCGCATCGCCATGATCGTGGCCGGCGCCGTGCCGCTGTTCCTGGCCGAAGCCTTCAGCTGGGAATTCTCCTATGCGGTCATGGCAGCGCTGATGAGCATCGGCATGGCGGGCGTGCTGCTGGCGCCACGTGAAACCGTGGTGCGACCGCCGCAGGCCGCGCCGAGCGCCTTGCCCCACCGCCCGCTGGTGGAAGCCCTGGAATGGGCGCTGCGACTGGCCCTGGTGCTGCTGGCGGCGCTGATCATGGGCTCCGGTCTGTCGGGCAATGCCGTGCTGCTGCAGGACGTGCTGCGGGGGGCTGGCGCCTCGGCCCAGGCGGCGGACGCCCTGCAGACGCTGTGGCGCTCCACGCCCGCCGGCGTCTATGTGCAGGTGCTCGCCGTGCTGGCCGGTCTGGGCCTGCTGGCCCTGGTCTGCCGCCCGCTGCCCGGCGTGCAGACGCGCCCCGGCGAGCATCTGGCCCGCGCTTATGGCGAGCCGCTGGGCAATTTCTTTTCCCGCTTCGGTGTGCGGCTGGGTGGCATGATCCTGGCGCTGATCTGCCTCTATCGGCTGTCGGACTTCGTGCTCAATCTGATGGGGCCGTTCTATCTGGATCTGGGCTTCACGCTCAGCGAGATCGCCCAGGTGCGCAAGATCTTCGGCGTGCTGGCCTTGATCGGCGGCGTGGCGCTCGGCGGCTACGGCGTGGCTCGTTACGGCGTGCTCAAGACCATGTTGCTGGGCGTGTTCGCCAGCCCGTTCTCGAACCTGATCTTCCTCTGGCTCACCACCCAGGGACCCGAACTCTGGGCCCTGTACGTGGCGATCAGCGTGGACAATCTGGCCACGGGCTTCGCCGGCACGGCGCTGATCGCCTACATGTCCTCGCTCACCTCCGCCGGTTTCACCGCCACCCAGTACGCGCTGTTCTCCTCGCTCTACGCCCTGCTGGGCAAGCTGGTGGCCTCGCAGAGCGGACGCATCGTGGAAGGCGCGGCGCGCTCGGCCGAGGCGGGCGGCCTGCCGTCCGTGTTCCTGCCGCTGCTGGAAGGTCTGCCTGCCGAGTCGCTGGCGGGCGGGGCGCAGGTCGCCGGTGTCTCGGCCCATGCACTGGGGGCCGGCTACATGAGTTTCTTCGTCTATTCCTTCCTGCTCGGCCTGCTTGCCATCGCCCTGGCTTTCCTGGTGGTGCGACAGACGCGCGCCACGCCCGGTGTCCCATGAAGATTCCACTGCTGCTTTTCATCCTGCTCCCCTTCGCCGAGATCGTGATCCTGCTGGAAGTGGGTGAGCGCATGGGCGCTGTCCCCACCATCGGCCTGGTGCTGCTGACGGCATTCGTCGGCATCAATCTGCTCAAGCGCCAGGGGCTGAACACGCTGCTGCGTTTCCAGGACAGGCTGCGCGCCGGGCAACTGCCGGCCCAGGAAATCGTTGAGGGCATGCTGGTGGCCTTTGCCGGTGCCCTGCTGCTGGCACCCGGCTTCATCACCGACACGGTGGGGGTGCTGCTGCTCACGCCCGGCATTCGGGGCCTGATCGCCCGCCGCATCCTGCGCTCCAGCACCTTCGTCGTCAGCGGCAGCAGTTTCCACGCCCAGTCCGGCTTTGGCGCCGGCGGCCCCTTCGGCCAGCGGCCGGACCCCTTCGGGCGTGACGGCGAGGGCGACATCATCGACGGGGAGTTCCGGC
>CAYQBR010000201.1:0-3117 GCA_964415735.1 uncultured Klebsiella sp.
GAGATCGTCTGGTAACGAACATTCCACTCCACGCGCCACTGCCACGAGGTTGACCGTCATGAATCGCTTGCTGCCCATGCTCAGTGCCACCTGTCTTCTGCTTGCCTGCTCGCCTGAGAACCCTGCCACCAGCGCCGCGCCGCCTGCCGCGGTGCCACCCGCCAGTGCCGTGGTGGAAGTGGCAACCTCTGAACAGATCGCGCCGGAACTGGCCGGTTCCGATATCCGCCCCGAGGTGGGTGGCCTGCACGGTGCGGTGGTTTCCGAGCACCCGCTGGCGTCCCAGGTGGGCTACGAGGTGCTGCGCGCAGGCGGCAATGCGGTGGACGCCGCCGTGAGCATGGCCGGTGTGCTGGCCGTGGTGCGACCGCACATGAACAGTGTCGGTGGCGACATGTTCGGCCTGTTCTATGAAGCGGACACCAGGCAGGTCACGGCCTTGAATGCCTCGGGCGCGGCCGGCGCCGTCGGCACGCCCGCCTTCTTCACCGACCAGGGACTGACGCGCGTGCCGGGCTCCGGGTCCGGCAGTGTCACCGTGCCCGGGGCGGTGTCGGGCTGGGCGGCCGCGCTGGAGCGCTATGGCACGATCTCCCTTGCGCAGGCGCTGCAGCCTGCGATACAGGTGGCCGAGGAGGGCTTCATGGTCAGTGCGACGCTGGCGGAGGATCTGCACGAGGCCTCGGCGCGACTGAACCCGGCAGGGCAGGCCGTGTACCGGCCGGGCGGTGAGCCCCTGAAGGCGGGTGATCTGCTGCGCAGCCCGCAGCTGGCCGCGAGTCTGCGCCTTCTGGCCGAGCAAGGGCCGCAGGCGATGTATGGCGGGGAACTCGGCCAGTCCATCGCCGCCTTCATCGAGGCCGAAGGGGGACACCTGCGCCCCGAGGACTTCGCCGCCCACGAAGCGCAGTGGCTGGACCCGGTGTCCAGCCCCTTTCGAGGCCGCGAGGTCTACACCATGCCACCCAATTCCCAGGGCATCGTCGCGCTGCAGATGCTGACCATGGCCGACACGCTGCCGCTGGAATCCCTGGGCTCCAACTCGCCCGAACTGCTGCATCATCTGGTGGAGTATTCCAAGCTGGCCTTCGCCGACCGTGACCGCTGGGTGGCGGACATGCGCATGGCCGAGGTGCCGGTGCCGCAGCTGCTGGATGCCGATTATCTGCAGCGCCGCGCTGCCACCGTGACCGAGATGGCGGCACTGGAAGTGGAGGCGGGCTTCGGCGACGAGATCTTCGTGGCCGCCAATGCCAAGGTGGACGAGGGCGGTGACACGGTCTACCTGATGGTGGTGGACGCCGAGGGCAACGCCGTCAGCTGGATCCAGAGCCTGTACGGCACCTTCGGCTCGAACCTGATGGACCCGGCCACCGGCATCGTGCTGCACAATCGCGGCGCCGGCTTCTCGCTGGTGGAGGGCCACCCCAACCAGATCGCGCCGGGCAAGCGGCCCATGCACACGCTGATGAATCTGCTCATCACCAACCCCGACGGTTTCGAGATGGCCGTGGGCACACCGGGTGGAGGCGGGCAGCCGCAGTTCGTGGTGCAGGGCGTCATCCAGTCCCTCATCTTCGGGCTATCGCCGCAACAGGCGGTGGAGGCACCGCGCTTTCGCGCCGGCAATGGTGCGGAGCTGGGGCTGGAATCCCGCCTGCCGCCTTCTACCCGCGAGGCGCTGGCCGCGCGCGGGCATGAGGTCAGCGTGACCGAAGGCTGGACGGCTGATTACGGCAGCCTGCAGATGATCCAGAAGCTGCCCAACGGCATCCTGCGCCCGGGAGCCGACATGCGTCGCGAGGCCGCCGCCATGGCGTTCTGAAGCGCGTCGTACAATTCTTGATGTTCACCGGAAAGCAGGCCTTCGCGCCTGCTTTCTGCATTCTGAGAGGCAGCCATGCCTCTTGTTCATGGCCGTGCAGGGTCATGGTGCAACTGCGCGGATACTGTGCGTGCTTGCTTGAAACTTCTGCCTCATTGCGGTGACAGGGCTTTCACATTGCCGCTTCATGCCACTTCAAAATGGTGCACCGAGCATTCCTGAACAAGAAATAGTGAAGATCGATTCACTACGAATTGCGATGTTGGTGCACTCCTTCGCAGTTGTTGCAGTCAGGTTCCGTGCGGCTTTCGTGCGTGGTGCATGGCTGCGCGAGGGGCCGTGCGCCATGGCGGACACTGCTCGCGCGCAGTCTGCCTCGTTCTGGTGCCCGCGCAATGCTGGCCTGCTTTGTGCAATTCCCCTGGTGTGATCTCGGCGCAGAAGGTCTGTTCTCCCACAATGCAGGACAGCTGGCGCCTTGACCTTACATGTTTCTACACGTGCCACTCTCAGGGGACTTGTCATGACGATCAACCGAGTACCGCAGTTCAAACGCAATGCCCTCTTCACCGCTCTCAGCAGCGCGCTGCTGATGAGCCTTGGTGCGCAGGGAGCGCACGCGCAGGACAGCGAAGCCACCATCGAGGAAGTCGTGGTGGTCGGCTCGCAGATTCGCGGCGCACGCATCACCGGTGCGCTGCCCGTGACCGTGGTGGGCACCGATGCCATCGACAGTTCGGCCGCCGTGTCGGGTGACGATTTGTTCCGTTCCATTCCAGAAGCCGGCGACATCACGTTCAACGGTACCTATCTCGGCGGCGGCAATTCCAATGCGGCACGCGGCGATGTCTCCACGGTGAGTCTGCGCGGCCTGGCCCAGGGCAATACGCTGCTGCTGCTCAACGGCCGCCGTTCCGTCGTGCATCCCACGTCACAGACTGACAACGAGACGCCCGTGTTCGGCTACAACGTCAACGCGTTGCCCGTGTCCGGGCTGGAGCGTGTCGAGATTCTGAAGGACGGCGCCGCCGCGCTGTACGGCTCCGATGCGGTGGCCGGCGTGGTCAACAATGTGCTGAAGTCGGATTTCGAAGGGGTCGAGATTGACATGCAGTACGGCTCCGCCGAGGGTGACGAGTGGACGGCCAATGCTGTCTTCGGCACTGACTTCGATGAGGGTCGGGGCAATCTCTCGCTGTATGTCGGCACCAGCCAGAAGGATGCCATCCTGGCGGACTCCCAGGACTATCTGCTGTATTCCGATCGTCGCGACCTGGTGCGTGGCACCAGCT
>CAYQBR010000202.1:0-1778 GCA_964415735.1 uncultured Klebsiella sp.
CTGCCACCGTCCGGAAGGTGTGGCGCCGATGTCCCTGGTGACCTACGAAGAGACAGCGCCGTTTGCCGGCCTGATCGAGTACAAGACCGGTCTGCGTGATCGCGCCGGTGCCATGCCCCCTTACTATCTGGAGAAGGACATCGGCATCCAGGATTACAAGGACGACCCCTCGTTGACTGACGAAGAGATCGCCGCAATCTCTGCATGGGCCCGCTCCGGTGCCCCGGAAGGCAACCCCGCAGACGCCCCGCCCGCTCTGGTGTTCGAGGAAGGCGCCGTGTGGACTGCCGGTGAGCCCGATCTGATCGTGCGCACCGAGGATGTCACCGTGCTGGGTGGCGCTCCCGACTGGTGGGGCGATATCCCCCGCGTGGCCATTCCCATTGAAGAGGACCGTTATGTCTCCTCCGTGGAAATCATCGAAGTGAATGACGTGGACACCAGTGGCGCCGCCGGCACCGTGGGTGGCCGCAACATTTTCCACCACATGATCTGGAGCACCCAGGTTCTGGACGAGAACCTCAATGCCGTGGAAGGCGAGCCTGCCGTGTCCTGGCCGGTGCATGAAATCGCCCGCAACCCCGACATCTTCGATCCGGACAGCGGTCGTCTGCTGAAGAAGGGTTCCTACGTGGTCTCCGACTCCGTGCACCTGCACTCCACGGGCGTGGACACCACCGGTCACCTGCTGATCGGCTTCCGTTTCCACCCCGTCGGCTATGAGCCGAAGTACCGTCCTGCCCTGATCGGTCTGGGCAATGGTGTGGACATCAGCATCACCGGCAACGAAGACGGGCAGGAACTGCACGCCTACGCCGTGCTGGAGCAGCACACCAAGGTTGTGACCTTCGAGCCGCACCTGCATGCACCGGGCGAGCGTATGTGCCTGGAAGCCATCTGGGGCTACACCGTCGAGACGCTGACCTGCGTGGGCTACGACCACAACTGGGTCCGTGGTTACACCTACGAAGACCACTCAGCGCCGCTGCTGCCGAAAGGCACCGTGCTGCACATCGTGGGTTACATGAACAACACCAACACCAACCCGAACGTGCCTGATTCCCGCAACTGGCAGGGTTCCGGCAACCGTTCGGTGACCAACATGTTCATCGACCTCGGGATGCGCGTGACGCTGTCCGAAGAGCAGTTCCTGGAAGAAATGCGCATTCGTCGCGAGACGCTGAACCTCGGGCCGAACGATCACCAGATCGGCTGCCCGCTGTGCCTCGCTCCGCTCGTCGCACCAGTTGACGAAGCTGCCACAGGCGCTGAAGTCGCTTCATCACAAGGGGATTGATCAAGATGGGTTTGCAAAGCTTCAACGTGCGACGTTCTGCAGTCGTCGCCACACTGTTCGTCATGCTGAGTCTTTTCGCCGGGGCTGTGAGTGCACAGACCTATCTGAAGGGTCAGCACATCGAGCCCGCCTACGAAGGTTGGCGGCAGCTGGAAGACGGCAGTTACGTCATGATTTTCGGCTACCACAACGAGAACTGGCAGGAAGAGCTGGATATTCCGGTAGGCACGGACAACTTCTTCTCACCAGGTCTCGAAGACCGTGGCCAGCCCACGCACTTCCTGCCGCGCAGAAACCGTTTCACCTTCGAGGTGCCGGTGCCTGCCGACTGGGGTGACAAGGAGCTGGCCTGGACGGTCACGGCAAATGGCGTCACCAAGGTGGCTTATGGCACCCTGGCCCGCGATTACGTGATCGACAACGTGGTGATCGCGTCTGAGACCGGCTCCCTCGGGGCCGGTACCAGCAGCCCGGAATCACG
>CAYQBR010000202.1:1878-3113 GCA_964415735.1 uncultured Klebsiella sp.
TGCTGGCCTTCGGCCAGAGTCTTGAAGCCATTGCTCTGAATGGCGCTGTAGTGCACGAACACGTCCGGGCCGTTGGCCTGGGAGATGAAGCCGAAGCCCTTGGATTCGTTAAAGAATTTAACCTGGCCGGTTACTGTAGACATAGTGTCATCCTGTATTGCGGAAAGTGATTGAAAGATCGTGATTCTTCAGCGCAGACGGCATGAAGCCGATCCTGTGCGGAAGATCGTTAGCTGCAGAATTCGATTGCTAGATATGAGATACAGAACGAGGACTTGACGGCAGGACTTCGATTTGCAGTACATAAATATCGCCGATATTCAGGCTGCGGGCAGTATACGGGGCAATCGGGTCAAGTCAACCTTTGTTTTCCAGCCTGGTTCGACGCAAATGAAGAGGCCGCTGCCAGCTTGCACGGCAACGGCCTCGGTTCGAGAGTCGTCCTTCACCCCTTACTGCGGTCTGCGGACGTATTTCACCAATTGTCGCGGGCCCACTTCGGCCCCGTAGATATTGCCCTCGGCGTCAGCGGCAACACCCTCGGCAGCGCTGGTGCCGCCCGGGTTCAGGTCAGGGTCGGGAATGAAAGAGAAGACGTGGCCGGTGATGGCGCTGCCCACGCGGATTCCTCGGCGCCAGCCTGGATTGGAGACGGCGCTGGACTCGGAATCGGCCGCGTAGAGCACATCGTTCTTGTCGATGAAGATGCCGCTCAAGCGTCCGAACTGCTTCCATTCGGTGATGAACGTGCCGTCCTGTTCGAAGATCTGGATGCGCACATTGCCGCGATCTGCCACGAACAGGCGTCCACGCGAGTCGAAGGCCAGGGCATGAGGAGTGCGGAATTCCCCGGGCGCAGTGCCGATGCGGCCCCAGGACTCGAGGAAATTGCCATTGCGGTCGTACTTGATGATGCGGGCCACGGTATCCCAGTTGGCATTGGCGCCCTGGCCGCTGTGTCCTTCGGCGATGTAGATGTCGCCATTGGGGGCCGTGATCACGTCATTGGGCTCGTTCAGCAGATCGCCGCCCTGGCCGTTGCCTGCAACGCCCGGCGTACCGAAGCGCATCAGCACTTCCCCGGTGGGACTGAACTTGTAGACCGTGTGGCCCTTGCCCGCGGCGTCCGGATTCGCGGCCAGCTCATTGGCATTGGCCGCACGTCCGTCCGCGATCCAGACATTGCCCTCCGGGTCCACGTGAATGCCGTGGGGGAAGATGAACATGCCGGCACC
>CAYQBR010000203.1:0-3107 GCA_964415735.1 uncultured Klebsiella sp.
GCAACACCCTCGGCATCGCCACCACCTTCGCCTACCAGCGCTTCGAGATGAAAGGGGTGCAGGCCTTCGACAATCCCTTCTTCTCGGCCGCTCCGGGCGATGTCAGCAACAAGGGAATGGACTATTCCCGCGGCTGGGGCTGGAAGCTGGGCTATACCGGCGAGCTGACCCCCACGCTGACTGTCGGCGCGACCTACTCCTCGCGCCTGGACATGGGCCGTTTCAGCAGCTACCAAGGCCTGTTCGCCGAGCGCGGCGGCTTCGACATCCCTGCCTCCTACGGCGTCGGCCTGGCCTGGAAGTACAGTGAGCAGACCACGATTGCCAGCGACTGGCAGCGCATCGAGTACAGCGACGTGAAGTCCGTGGGCAATCCGCTGGCCAATCTGCTCACCGGCAATGCGCTGGGCAGCCGCAACGGCGGTGGCTTCGGCTGGCGCGACATCAGCGTGATCAAGCTGGGCGTGGTGCACGAGCTGAGCAATGTCTACACCCTGAGGGCCGGCGTGAGCCATGCGCAGCAGCCGATCCCGACCTCCGAGACCTTCTTCAACATCCTGGCGCCGGGCACCATCGAGGATCACCTCAGCGCCGGCATCAGCTGGAAGACAGCCAGCGGCGGCGAGTGGTCCGTGTCCTACACCCACGCCTTCAAGGAAGAGGTGAACGGCTCCGGCTCCATCCCGATGCCCTTCGGCGGCGGCGAGGCGGATCTGTGGCTGAAGGAAGACATGCTGAGCGTGGGCTACACCTTCGCGCTCTGAACCACACGCTCGCTCCACGAATGCACAAGGCCAGTGGCGCACCCGGCAACGGGCGCCCCACTGGCCTTGTCACTGGTACCAGGCGCGCGCTCAGCGCCGCCTGTCAGCGTTCGCGCAGTGCCATCACGCGCGGATGGAAATAGCCCACCAGACAGCCACTGGTGTCGGGCACCTCGCTCATGTCCACCACCCCGCCTGCGCTCAAGGTCTCCAGCGCGTCGGCCAGGTAGTGCTCCCGCGCTTCCTGGTGGCGCACTTCATAGCTGAACTGATCGCTGATCGGGCCGCGGTAAAGCACCTCGCGCGTGCGCGGGTCGATGATGAACACCTCGGCCGTGCGCTCGACCCCCAGGGACCAGGCCACGGTCTGATCCTCGTCCTTGAGCACAGGGATGCGGATGTCGTACATCTCCACCTCTTTCTGGATGCGGTGCATGTCGTCCTGCACGAACACATTCAGCATGACGAAGGCGATGTTGCGCTCACGGTACTGCTCCCACAGCTGCTGGTAGGCCGGCACCGAATTGCGCGCGATCGGGCAGCCACTGCCCTGCACATAGAGCACGAGGAACTGGCGGTCCTCGTACTCGCTCAGGGTGTGGTTGATCATCATCTGATCCATCAGGCTGAAATGCCTGATGCTGCGCAGGTGCTCGTCCGCCTGCGCCCCTGCGGCCCCTGCACACAGCAGCGCCAGCGTCAGCGCAGACAGGCTTCGACGCAGAACGCCCATGGTCTCAGCGTCCATTCAGGCGAATGAACTTCTGCACCCGATGGCCCGTCTGCACTTCCCCGGTGAACAGATTGCCCTGTGAGTCGAAGTCCATGTTGTGCACCCAGTCGAACTGGCCGGCCTGACGCCCGCCGGTGCCCCAGGAATACACAGGCTCCAGCGTCTGCCGGTCGAGCGTCCAGATCTTGTTGTTGGTGCCATCGGGCACGTAGACGAAGCGCTGTTCGGTATCCAGCGGGTCGAACTCCATCTCCCAGGTGCTGCCCGGCCCGTAGGTCTGCGGCGCGAGAATGGATTCGCTGACATAGGTGCCATCCTTGCGGAACACCTGGATGCGGTTGCTGGGCCGGTCGCTGATGTAGACCAGGTCGTCGTCGGAGATCGCCAGGCCGTGGACCGGGGTGCGCCAGGTGCGACTGGGCGGGGCGCTCGGGTCCCAGACACCGGGGTTCTCATCGACTGGCGGCTCGCCATAGGCACCCCAGTGCCGCAGATAGGCGCCCGTCTCGGCGTTGAAGACGATGACGCGACGGTTGCCGTAGCCATCCGCGACATACAGCTCGTTGGTCTCCGGGTCGACCTCCATGATGGCCGCACGGTTGACGGAATCGGTGTCATTGCTGCCTGAGTTCATGCCCACGCCACCAATGGTCAGCACCAGCTCGCCGTCCTTCGTGAACTTGTGCATGTGGTGATCGTCGGTGCCGTTGCCGGCCACCCAGACAAAGCCCAGATGATCGACATGGATGCCGTGCTCGCTGTTGAACCACTCGTAGGCATTGGTCTCGCTGGCACCCCAGGCGTGAATCACATTGCCTTCCGGGTCGAAGGCCAGCACGGCCGGCGCGGTGGTGCAGCACAGCGACTGCAGGGGCGAGTGGCCCCAGTTCTGATCGCGCACACTCTGCATCGGCGTGGACCCGGCATTGGTGCTCTGCACCGTCCAGGGGCGATGAATGATCCACACATTGTCGTCGGCATCGACCGCCGTGCCGGCCACCTGGCCGATGATCCAGTTGTTGGGCAGCGGTTTGGGCCAGAACGGGTCGACCGCGAACTGGGCGACCCCGGCGGGCACTTCGGGGCCGGAGGCGTCTTCCGGCATGTAAGGAACGGTGAGCGTCTGAGCGAGAGCGATGCACGGGAGGGCTGTCATGGCCAGCAGACAGCTCCCCGCAGTGAGGCGGGCAGTGATTTTCATGATCCGAGGGTCTCCAATTGTTTTTGTTGTGAAGGTCCTGCGCCGGCAGTATGAAAGTGGCGCAATTCCTCTGTCCACGCATTTGCGTCCGTTGGTCTGGAATAGCTGGTTTACAAGCGAATTTCCTTGCCGGCGCCGCGTGCCACTCGGTATTCTCGCCGCCTTTCCCGCAGCTGCCCGGTTTCCCTCGCCATGAAAGACCTCACCCAGGGTTCGATCCCCCGTACCATCGTCAGCATGGCCGCCCCCGTGGCAGCCGGCATGATCTTCCAGACGCTCTACCTGCTCGTCGACCTCTACTTCGTCGCCGCCCTCGGGGACGACTCGGTGGCCGGCGTGGGCGCGGGCGGCACGCTGATGTTCATGATCATGGCGCTGACCCAGATCCTCGGCGTCAGTGCGGTGGCCA
>CAYQBR010000204.1:0-3102 GCA_964415735.1 uncultured Klebsiella sp.
CGCTGGCGATGGCCAGTGCCATGGCCAGCGGGATGGCGATGATGCCGACGGTGAGTCCGGCCAGGGCATCCTGGCCGAAGCGCTGCAGGGAGTAGGGCTCGCGCAGCACGCTCTCACGCAGGGCGTGGGCGAACTGCAGGGAAAACAGATGACGACGGCTGGGCATGGGCACGCCTCTTCAGACCAGAATGGAAGCGATTGTACGCCCGGGCGCTGTGCGGCGAGGGATGACCTGGATCAGTCCGGGTCGTGGTCGCGTGTTTCCTTGTCGAGCGCGCCCGTCATCCTGCGCGTTCTCAGGGCTGCGAGAGCAGCAGCAGGCCGCTCAGCGTCTCGCGGCCGCGCTGCAGAAAGACGAACACATCGTCGTGGACATCGCCGTTGAGGCTGGCCACCTGCAGCTCGCCATTGCGCATGGCGACGGGCAGGGTGAGGCTGTGCTCGGGCGTGCGGCCCTCGACCCGGCGCAGCTCGCTGTTCTGCTCGATCTCGAATTCGTCGATGAAGCGACGGATGTCGATCTCGTACTCGTTGCGGCTGCGGCTGTAGTCCAGCGAGGCCAGGAACTGATCCTCCGGCTCCGCCTGAGGGGCGTCCATGCTGCCCATGAACACCTGCACCTGATCCTCCAGCAGCACCAGCAGGTCGCGGGTGGACTCCACGCCGCCGATCTGCGCGATGGCCGTGGGCAGGATCGTCGCCTCTTCCAGCGCCCGGGCCTGCTCGCGGATGTCGATGGCGGAGCTGAGCATGCGCACCGCCGAGGGGAACTTCAGCGCCACCGTCAGCTGTCGCGAGGGCCGGCGGGCGAAACTCTCGCCCTCGTTCGGGTAGACGAAGGCCTCGACATTGATGGAGCCGGCAATGGCCAGCCAGAGGAACAGATCGCCCACCGAGATCGACTCCACGCGCCACAGCCACAGGTCCGGCCGGCCGTCCTCGTTCTCGTCATGCAGGAAGGTGGTGAGCACATTGCCGCTGGAGCGCAGCACCTGGCGCGGCTGGCTGAAATCCATTCCGGTCGCCGTGCCAGGGAAAAGCGAGACCTTGCCGCCTTCGCGCAGCACGAAGTCGTCGATGCCGTCACCGTCCACATCCTGCAGCAGTTCCTCGTGGGTCAGCGCCAGCATGCCGGTGAGGTTGGAGAAATCCAGCTGGTCGAAGTCGAAATTGCCCAGGCGTTCGCGAATCTCCAGCCGGTCGACGAAATAGCTCGGCGTCTGCGGGAAGTAGTCGCCGCTGCCGCTGGCCAGGAACACATCGAAGCGCTCCTCGGTTTCCGAGATCAGGTCGGGCCGGCCGTCGCTGTTCACATCACGCAAGGCCACCAGCGGAATGCGCAGGGCCTGGCCGACGTCGCGCTCGATGCCCTGGCGCACGAACAGACTGGTGCGGATCTGCATGTCCGACTGCACGGCCAGCGGCGGCTGGTAACTGGCATCGGCGTTGCGGATGTAGAGCTGCAGGGTGCCGGCCCCGGGGATGATCAGGTCATCCAGGCCGTCGGCATTGAGGTCGCGGGAGAAATGCAGGCGATTGACGCCCGCGCCGGCGAAGGCGCTGAGCCCGCCCAGCACATCGATCGGGTCGGCGAACTGGCGCTCGCGGATCGGCCATTGCAGCACGCGGCTGCCGTCCACCAGGGCAAGCAGGGAGAAACGGTTCGCGCCACTGGCATCCGGGTAGTTCTCGCTCAGCTCCCAGCCGATGCTGCTGCCTTCGAGCTGGATCGCCGTGTCCGGCGTGCTGAAATCGAAGCCGCCGCCCGCCGCAGCCGCGCGCTGGAAGTAAAGACTGAAGCGCGAGGGCGCCACGGCCAGCACGTCGGTGAGGCCGTCCTGATCGGCATCCACCAGCAGCAGGCGCTCGGTATCGGCGGGCAGTGTGAAGGGCAGGCTGCGATAGCCCGGCAGTGTGTCGCCTTCCTGGGCCAGCAGCGAGGGGCTCAGGGTCAGGGGCAGCAGCAGGGCCGGCAGCAGGCGGGTCAGCAGCGTCATGGCGTGGATACCAGCAGGGTCATGGCGGTGGAGTGATACAGCAGCAGATCGGCCACCCCGTCGCCGTTCATGTCCTGCACGTCGAAACGCAACACGGAGCGGGTGGGCACGTACTGCCAGAAGGGGGTGGCGGCAAACTGCAGGCCGGCGTCGATGGCCCGCGCGGTCAGCGTGCCGTCAGGCGCCAGGGCGATGGCGTCGCGACGGCCGTCGCCGTCCAGATCGGTCTGCAGGTCGATCTGCGCCGACAGGCCCCGCACCGCCTCGGCGGAGAAATTCTCGTCGAGCCGGAACGCCGGCCGTGCGCTGAAGACTTCGCCGGGCTCGCTGCCGGGCGCGTACAGCAGCTGCGAGCGCACGATGCTGGCATTGCGCACCGCGTTCACCACCGGAATCGTGTAGTAGCTGATGCTCAGCGCCGGGCGCGCGTCTCCCGCGATGTCGGTGACGCTCAGGGTGAGGTCATAACCCGAGAAGCGCATGACCTGGTCGGGCTGGTCGAGGCGGAAGCTGCCGTTCTGGTTCAGGTGGAACTGCACCGTCCATTCATTGGAATTGTCGAGGATGCGCAGCACGTCCAGGCGGCCATCGCCGTTGACGTCCAGCAGGCGGATGTCGCCGCGCGTGTCGATGGGGCCGCGCCAGTCGGGTGTCGCGGAGAAACTGCCGGCGGCGCTCTGCTGCAGGATGTTGATCTGGCCGTACAAGTCATTGCCGATGTTCATGAACACGATGTCCTGCAGGGCGTCGTCGTTCATGCGGGCGGCCACTGCCGCCGGCTGCCAGTGCTCGGCCTCCAGCAGCGTGGTGGTGTCGCTGTCCTGCCAGGACGACAGGAAGCCCTCGAAGGCACTCGCCCCCAGCGCACGCACATTGAGCACGATGCCCTGGCGCTCGTTGATCGCCAGTTGCGTGTCGAGCCGCGCGCCGCCCAGCGGCACCTCGCCCGGGTCCAGTTCCTGATTGAGGGTGCTGAACCGGTGCGCGAGAGTGAACGGCTCGTCCGGCCCCCCCAGGAACAGGCCATAGTCCTCGCGGCCCGGCAGCAGCAGGTCGGCATGGCCGTCACCGTTCATGTCCGGCAGGCCGGGCAGGTAGAGCACGC
>CAYQBR010000205.1:0-3098 GCA_964415735.1 uncultured Klebsiella sp.
AGGCCCTGCATTCCAACCAGGCGCTGGCCCGCTGCATCGGCGAGGGTCTGCGTGCGGCCGGCATTACGGAACATGCGGTCCAGGTGGTGGCCACGCCGGATCGTGCCGCCGTGGGGCGACTCATCACCATGCCGGAGTTCGTCGACGTGATCGTGCCGCGCGGCGGCAAGTCGCTGATCGAGCGCATCAGTGCCGATGCCCGCGTGCCCGTGATCAAGCATCTGGATGGCAATTGCCATGTCTACATCGACGACAAGGCCGACATCGACAAGGCGCTGCGCATCGCCATCAATGCCAAGACCCATCGCTACGGCACTTGCAACACCATGGAAACGCTGCTGGTGGCGCAAGGCATCGCGGCGCAAGTGTTGCCCGCCCTCGGGGAGGCCTATGCCCGCGCCGGTGTCGAGCTGCGCGGCTGCGAGCGCACGCGCGCCGAGCTGCCGGGTATCCTGGCCGCCGTCGAGCTGGACTGGATCACGGAATACCTGGCGCCCATCCTCGCCATCAAGGTGGTTGCCGATATGGACGAGGCCATGACTCACATTGCCCGCTACAGTTCGGCGCACACCGAGGCCATCGTGACGGAAGACTATTCCCGCGCACAGCGCTTCCTGCGAGAAGTGGATTCCAGTTCGGTCATGGTGAATGCCTCGACGCGCTTCGCTGACGGCTTCGAGTACGGCCTCGGCGCCGAGATCGGCATCTCCACCGACAAGCTGCACGCCCGTGGCCCCGTGGGACTGGAGGGTCTGACCTCCCAGAAATACATCGTGCTGGGCGATGGCCAGATCAGGGAGTGAGATGAACCCGCGCCGCATCGGCATGCTGGGTGGCATGTTCGATCCCGTGCATGCCGGGCACCTGCAGCTGGCCCGCGTGGCCCTTGACGAACTCGCACTGGACGCACTGCACATGGTGCCCTGTCATCTGCCCAATCATCGTGCCGCGGCGGCGGCATCGCCGCAGGCGCGACTGGCGATGCTGAGTCTGGCCACGCAGGACGAACCCCGCATCGTGGTGGATGATCGCGAGTGTCGGCGTCAGGAGATGTCCTACACGGTCGACACGCTGATGTCGCTGCGTGGGCAGTTCCCTGGAGCGACGCTGGTGCTGGTGCTGGGCGAGGATGCCTTCGCAGGGCTCGAGCGCTGGCATCGCTGGCAGCAGATTCTCGAGCTGGCGCATCTGCTGGTGGTCAGTCGGCCGGGAGTGTCGCAGGCATTGTCGCCGACGCTCAGCGATCTGGTGGACAGGTGGCAGGTCGACACCGTTCAGGAATTGTTCGAGCGCCCCTGCGGCGCCCTGCTGCGCAGCAGGAAAATGCAGATGGACATTTCGTCCACCGCCGTGCGTGAGGCCCTGCAGGCCCGGCGCGATACCAGCATGTTGTTGCCTGCCTGCGTGCGGGAGTACATCGACGTGCACGGACTCTATACATCCAACGGAGCGGGCGTTGCCCGTTCCCCGCAACCATGAGGAATGACCCGGTTTGAATACACAGGAACTGTCGGCGCTGGCTGTCCACGCGCTCGAGGAAATGAAGGGGCAGGACATCGTCTGCCTGAATGTGCAGAAACTGACGCCCATCGCCGACTACATGATCATCGTCACCGGCACATCCACGACGCATCTGCGTTCGCTGGCCGATGAAGTCAGCAAGCGTGCCAAGGAAGCGGGGCAGACAGTGCTCGGCGAAGAAGGGCGCCTGCAGGCGGAATGGATCCTGGTGGACCTGGGCGCGGTGATCGTCCACGTCATGCTGGCGCGCACGCGCACGCTCTACAGCCTGGAGGATTTGTGGAATTTCGATTCCAGCGCCGCCAAGTCTGCACGCAAGACGGTCCGGGATGAAGATCACTCTGCTTAGTGTGGGCGGACGCATGCCTGCCTGGGTGGATGCCGGCGTGGCCGAGTACACCAAGCGGCTGCCGGCGGAGTTCGCTCTGCAGTTGAGCGATGTGCCGCTCGGTCGGCGCGGCAAGGGGCAGGATGTCGAGCAGGCGGTGCGCAAGGAGGCCGAGGCACTGCTCGCGCGCGTGCGGCCGCAGGAGCATGTGGTGGCGCTCGAGGTCACCGGCCTGCGCGTGTCCACCGAGGCGCTGGCGCAGCGACTCGATGCGATCCGTCGCGATGGTCGCAACCTCGTGCTGCTGGTGGGTGGGCCTGATGGACTGGGCGAGGCCTGTCTGCAGCGTGCCGACGAAAAATGGTCCCTGTCGGCGTTAACATTGCCACACCCATTGGTTAGAATCGTCGTCGCTGAACAGATCTACCGGGCGTGGACCTTGCTCAACGGGCACCCGTATCACCGAGCCTGATGCGAATCGCATCGTGGCACTGACAAAACTTTCGCGCGAAAAGATTGTCTCAGAGCAAGAGCCGTCACCAGACTGAAGGAACCATGGCAGAAAAATTCAAGCTGAATGATCATGAGCGCGAGACCCTGATATTCAACAGGCGCATGATCGTCGCTGGAATACTCGTCCTGCTGCTGCTCGCCGCCCTGGCCGCGTGGATGGCCTATCTGCAGATCTACCGCTACGAATACTTCGCCGCACGCTCCGATGGCAATCGCCTGCATTCCCAGTATGTCTCGCCGAACCGCGGACTGATCTACGATCGCAATGGCGTGCTGCTGGCGGAGAACCGTCCCATCTTCAACCTCACGGTGGTGCGCGAGACGGCCACCGACCTGGACGTCTCGCTCGATCTGTTGCGATCGGTCATCAATCTCACGGACGACGACATCGAGCAGTACCGCACCCGCCAGAGTCGCCGCGCCGTGCCGCACACGTCCGTGCCACTGCGCTATCAGCTGAGCGAGGAAGAGATCGCCGCCATCGCGGTGAACCAGCACATGCTGCCGGGCTTCGCCGTCGAGGCCCAATTGGTGCGACATTACCCCTTCGCCGGCATGTCCGCTCACGCCATCGGTTATGTCTCCGAGATCAACAAGGAGGAGCTCGAGGCCATGACGCCGGATGTCGCGGCGAACTATCGCGGCACGCATCAGATCGGCAAGACGGGCATCGAGAAGACTTACGAAGACATGCTGCATGGCACGGTCGGCTATGAAACGGTCGAGAAGAACAATC
>CAYQBR010000206.1:0-1890 GCA_964415735.1 uncultured Klebsiella sp.
GCGCGTGGTGTCCGCGGGGCAGATGCGCTAGGCTCTGCCCCATCGTGACCGACACTCTCTTCCTCACCTTCGTCTTCCTGTGCGCCGGCGTGCTCGCCGTGCCGCTCGCCTCGCGTTTCAAGCTCGGCTCCGTGCTCGGCTATCTGATCGCCGGCATCGCCATCAGCCCGGTGCTCGCCCTGTTCCAGGTGGATGTCGTGGCGCTGCAGCATTTCGCCGAGTTCGGCGTGGTGATGATGCTGTTCCTCGTGGGCCTGGAACTCGAACCCAAACTGCTGTGGCAGATGCGTGCGCGGCTCGTCGGGCTGGGCGGCCTGCAGGTGCTGCTGACGGCGGCGCTGGTCACCATGGTGGGACTGTTCCTGGAGCTGCCGTGGACTGTCGCGCTGGCCGTCGGCCTGATCCTGTCGCTCTCGTCCACGGCCATCGTGCTGCAGACGCTCGGCGAGAAGGGCCTGCTGAAATCCGATGGCGGCCAGGCCAGTTTCGCCGTGCTGCTGTTCCAGGACATCGCCGTCATTCCCATGCTCGCCCTCATGCCGCTGCTGGCCATGCCCGAACTGTTTGCTGACCTGTCGGTACAAAGCCACGGCGAGGACGCGGCCCATGCCGGCGGGCTCAGTCTGGTGGCGGGGCTCAACGGCTGGCAGACGGCGCTGGCAACACTCAGCGCCATCGTCGTCGTGGTGGTGGCGGGCAGCCGGCTGACCGCGCCGCTGTTCCGCTTCATCGCCGCCGCGCAGTTGCGCGAGCTGTTCACGGCCACGGCGCTGCTGCTGATCGTGGGCATCGCCCTGCTGATGTCCCTGGTGGGCCTGTCGCCCGCGCTGGGCACCTTCCTCGCCGGCGTGGTGCTGGCCAACAGCGAATACCGCCACGAACTCGAGTCCGACATCGAACCCTTCAAGGGCCTGCTGCTCGGGCTGTTCTTCATGACGGTGGGCGCCAGCATCAACTTCACCCTGCTGCTGGCCGACCTGGGCACGATCGTGGCGCTGACCCTGGCCCTGATCGTCATCAAGGTGGGCGTGCTGCTCATCGTCGGCCGGCTGTTCGGACTGCAGGGCGCGCACCGCTGGCTGGTGGCACTGGGCCTTGCGCAGGCGGGCGAGTTCGGTTTCGTGCTGCTGTCGTTCACCGTCGGCATCGCCGTGCTGCCCGCCGCCGTGGCCGATCAGCTGCTGCTGATCGTGGCCCTGTCGATGCTGCTCACGCCGCTGCTGTTCATCGTGTACGAGCGCCTGATCGCGCCGCATTTCGAGACGGTGAGCGAACGCCCCGCCGACGCCATCGAGGAAAAATGCAAGGTGATCATCGCCGGCCACGGCCGCGTGGGCGGCATCGTCAACCGCATGCTGCGCGGCGCGGGCTTCGAGACCACGGTGATCGACTTCAGCGCGTCCACGCTGGAGATGCTGCGCGCCTACAACGTCAAGGTGTACTACGGCGACGCCACGCGGCCCGACCTGCTGCACGCCGCGGGGCTGGCCGAAGCCGACCTGCTGGTGATCGCCATCGACGACAAGGCCCACATCACCGAGCTGACGCGCTACGTGATCGCGCACTACCCGCAGGTGCACGTGATCGCCCGCGCGGTAGATCGCCACCATGTCTACGACCTGTGGGCCGTGGGCTGCCGCGACATCATCCGCGAGACCTTCGACAGCTCGCTGCGCGTGGGGCGCTCGGCGCTGGAAGCCCTGGGCATGAGCCGCGAGCGCGCGCAGCAGTTCAGCAACGAGTTCGAGCGCGTGGACCGCCTCTACATGCGCGAGATGGCCGGGCTCTACAAGCCCGATGTGCCCAATCACGAGAACCCCGAGTACGTGGCCAAGGTGAAGGAGCTCAACGCCGAGTGGGCGCGGCAGCTGCGCAAGGAACGGGAGGAGT
>CAYQBR010000206.1:1990-3095 GCA_964415735.1 uncultured Klebsiella sp.
CTGACATCCGCCCACCCGAATTCCCGGAGCCCGCCATGTCTCGGAAACCCCCGCACCTCATCGCCTTGCTCGCCCTGCTCTGCCTCTGCGCCGCCCCCGTGCACGCCGACGATCGCAGCGATGCCATCGCCCTGTTCAACTTCGCCCAGACCACCTACCCCGCCTACTTCAGCCCCGCCAGCGACAGCGTGCAGGAGATCGAGGGCTACCTGGTGCGTTACTTCGCCGCCACCGACACCTACCTGGGCACGCGCGGCCAGGAAGTCTATGTGCGAGGTGACGCCTTCGGCCCCGGCGTGCTGCGCGTGGGCGTGATCCGCGACTTCATCACGCCCACCGGCAGCGGCGTGCTGAACATCACCAATGCCATCCTGCTCAGCCGCGCCGCCACCTGCAGCGAGTACGCGGGGCAGTACGAAGCCTTCGTGCGCGATGTGCGGCGCAACGTGGACTTCAACGCCAACCTGGACATCAGCGTCAGCGGCGGTCGCTGTACGTTTCATTCCAACAACCTGCCGAATCACGACATGGGCGAGGGCGGCAGCTTCGCCACGCCGGTGGCCGCCGTGTCGCACACCTACACCATGCCCGCCACGCCTGCCCTGGCCAGCGCGCCCACGGCACTGACGCTGGAATGGGACAACGCGGTGATGCTCAACGGCGTGAAGGTGGATATCTGGGCCGCCGCCTGCTTCGGCGTGGGCGATGGCAAGATCGGCTGCAACAACCCGAATCAGGCCTGGCGCTACGACCCGATGTCGCCGCTGAACAACTTCGGCACCGACATCCACAACGCCCACACGCAGCCCAGCGGCGCCTATCACTACCACGGCAATCCGAAGGCGCTGTTCAGTCAGGAAGGCGGCGCGGCCTCGCCGGTGGTGGGCTTCGCGGCGGATGGCTTTCCGATCTTCGGCAGCTGGTTCGACAGCGGCAGCGGCATTCGCAAGGCCACGAGCAGCTATCGGCTGAAGAGTGGCGCGCGGCCGACGGGGGCGGGGAATCCAGGCGGCACTTACGATGGCACCTATCGGGATGACTGGGAGTATGTGCAGGGCCTGGGGGATCTGGATCGCTGCAATGGCATGACGGTGAACGGGGTGTA
>CAYQBR010000207.1:0-3091 GCA_964415735.1 uncultured Klebsiella sp.
GCCTGCCCGAAAAGGCGCCAATGATGCCGGGTTTATCCGGGAGCGTCAATTCAGCCGCCCGTCGCCTCTTTTCGGCACAGAATTTGCTGAATCGCTCATGGAATCGCCCTGCCCACCCGGCCCCGGAGACCTCTCGACATGTCCAGGAACATCCTCATCAGCGCCCTCGCCTTCTGCCTGAGCCTCACACTCAACGGCTGCGGCTTCCTCCTGGCACCCGTGGCCGGCACGGCCGCGACGGCAGCACAGCTCAGTGTGAAGGGCGCCGACACGGGCATCGAATACAGCAAGAAGGCGGCAGACAAGAGCATCGACCTTGGCAGGCGGGCAGCGGGCGCGAGCGCCGAGCTGGGGCGCAAGGCGGTGGGTGGCGTCGCGGCAGCGGCAAGGTCTGTCGCCACGACGGCAGCGGATGTCACTGGAGCGGCAATCACCGTCCTGCGCCCGGCCACGCCAGAGGAAGCCGCCGCCCTGGAACAGCGCGCCAGCCAGCCATGAGCGGCTCATTCCGCCGAGCCGAGCACAAACACCTCACCCTGACTCGCTAGCACCAGCACTGCCCCCGCTTCCCGCTGCAGCACGCTGGCCCGATTCACCAGGTCGTAGAACACCGCCCGCGCAACGCGTGCGTGCAGGCCCGGTCGCACCTCCAGCAGTGGCAACGGCGCCCCGTCCCTCTCCTCCACCCACAGCCGGTGCTGCGGCCCGGCTGCGATTTCATCGCCTGTATTGAGCGTGAAGCGCAAGGTCGTCTTGTCGGCGCTGCCCTCGGCGTGCACGAGCACGGCCACGAACGGACAATCGTCCACCTGGATGCGCAACTTCTCCACCGGCGTCACCAGATAGAACTCGCCATCGTCCTCGCGCCGCAGGATGGAGGCAAACAGCCGGACCAGGGCGGGCCGGCGGATGGGCTGCTCCTCGTGATACCACTGGCCGTCGGCCGCGATGCGGATGGCAATCGCGCCGGTACACGAGGGGCTCCAGGTGGGCTCGGACCCGCTCGACAAGCGCCCGGGTGCGGGAGTGGACAGCGTCTTTTCGAGGGAATGCAGGGAGTCGGTCATGGCCCCTTACGGTACCAGACTGTCCACATAGCGACCAAGGGCGGCCACCAGCAGGCGATCCGGCGAGTCCTCGTACAGGCCCAGCAGGCCGGCACGGGTATCGATGGCGACAACATCGACCACACGGCCGGTGGTCACGTCGAGCACGGTCAGCTGGAGGCGGGCACGATCCAGCCCGAAGGCGTCCTGCAACTCCTTGCCGCTGCGGTGACGCAGCGTGTCGGCCATCTCACGCCAGGTGCCCACCGTGTCCTCCCACAGCAGAATGCGAGGAAAGATCACGAAATCGATGCGGTTGCGCACCGCCGACTGCCGGGCGTCGAACAGGGTCTCGCTGCGCTCGGCGCGCAGCACGCGCGGGAACTGCCGGCGCACTTCGCCGGAAAGCAGCAGGGACAGGCTGTCTTCGGGCACAGGCAATGTCGACGGCAGATCCTCCGGCTGGGTCGGCCGCAACAGGGGGTATTGTTCGAGCCCACTCAGTGCGATGTAGAAACTGACATCCTGGGACAGCACCCAGTGGGAACTGCGGGTCACCGCATGATCGTCCAGAATGCCCGCGCTGGATGTCAGTGCGAGTCCCTGGTTGTAGACATGCACCATTTCCCCGCGCAACGACTGGGTGTTGCTGCAGGCGCCGAGAGCCAGAAGCAGGAAGAGGCCGATACAGGCACGGATCATGGGGGTCACACCTCGCGAAAGAGTCCGGGGCGGCAAGAATCGGCCACTGGGGACCGATTCCGCGCGTATCCCCTGTGCAAGCACATAGCTTGCCAATTACATCTCGCGCACACGGGAACAACGCCGGCAGCGATAGACATGGTCCACCCCGGTCAACACCATGATCTGCGGCGGCCAGGTGCACTTGCACAGCAGATAGCCGAGCTTCATGGCCAGCTCGATTTCCTGCAGACGCTCGGCCAGGGTGGCAGCGGATGGCGGTGCGGCGCTCGACGAGCCTTCCGGGTCCTGCCGTCGCGGCACGAGCTTCACGGGCGCCTGCGCGTCCGCATCGGCGCGGGCCTCGTCCTCTCCCTGCGTCAGCAGGTTTTGCAGCTCGTTCAGGTTCATGCAGCTCCCTTCCACAACGGCAGCGGGCTGAGTTCGATGGGCTGCGTGCGATTCATCACGAGGTGGATCGGGCCCAGATCCGCCATGTCGAGCTTGTGCAGCTGGCTTCTGGTCTGCTCCAGATCAGCGCTGCCTGCGGCGAGCACATAGAGAATGTCGTCAGTCATGGGCCCCAGCAGCATGGCATCGCTGCACTGCGCGAGCGCCGGCGTGTCGATGATGAGGGTGTCGTAACGCCGCTGCAGCATCTCCAGCACGCGGCGCAGACGCTTGCCGGCCAGCAGCTCCTGCGGGTTGGGCGGCAGCACGCCGGCAGGAATCACGTCGATCCCCAGCTCGGGCATGGCATGCACGCAGTCGCGCAACTGGGCGGCACCGGCGATCAGATGCGACAGACCCGGTGCGCGCGCTGGCAGCCCCATGAATTCCTGCGAGTGGCGCAGGTCGGCATTGATCAGCAGCACACGTTCCGAACGACCCAGCGTGAGAGCCAGGCTTGCCGCCAGCGTGGACTTGCCCTCGCCCGCTGCCGTCGAGCAGGTCAGCAGCACCCGGCCCCGGGAGAATTGCGCCAGGGGGTCCGGCGCCGGACGACGCAACTGCAGGCGGGTCCGCAGCTCGGCCAGTGCCTGAGCGAACGGGCGATCGGCGAGGAACTCGGGGATGTTCACGGCCGGCGTCAGCGGCAGGCTGCCCGCGCAGGGTCGCGCCAGACGGACGGGCACATCGGCGGGGAAATCAAGACTGCCGCGCCACTGGAAGCGCGCTGCCAGCACCAGCGCCGGGACGGCCACCGTCCCGACGTAGCCGAACACCACCCACCACAGCTGTCCGTCGGGCAGCGGCGCCTCGGGCAGGCTGGCGGATTCGAGCACGCGGGCGTTGATCATCTGGCCGAGCGTGGCCTCGTAGCTGCGCACCAGCTCGGTGACCAGCGCAGACTCCAGCACCGG
>CAYQBR010000208.1:0-3089 GCA_964415735.1 uncultured Klebsiella sp.
TCCAGCACGTCATAGGTCGTGGGCGAGGTGAAGCGGATCAGCACCGGCGGGCTCAGCTCGCCCGGGCGGCTGCTGAAGGACGCGGTGGTGATGTCCGTCACCAGGCCCGGCAGGATGAAGGCCCCGCCGGAATTGCCGGCGCCGGACTGCGTGCGCAGCGGCGAGGCGAAGGCGAAGGTCTCGGGTCGCGTCAGCACCACTTCCATGTCCCGCACCGCCGAGCGCGTGGGCTGCAGGCGGAACTGGTCGCCGGCCTGGAAGGAGCCGGCCTTGAGCGTCATGGTGAAGCCGTCCATGGTGACGCTCAACGGCAGTTTCTCGGTGACGACGCCCTCGCCCACCAGCTTGTTGTCCGACTCGCGAATGATGGAGAACTGCGTGCCCGGCCCCTCGAACTTGAGCACATAGTCGGACGTCTTGAGCTGGCTCACATCGTCGATGTGCACCGTGAGTTCGCGGTCATTGGGCAGCTTGTTGCGACTGTCGGCCTGCACGCGGCTGAGCATGGCCTTGGGAGAATTGATGTCTGCGAAGATGGCCTGACCGAGATTGCCCTCCAGATCGATGCCCAGTTGCTGCTGCTGGTTGAGCCCGTCCGTCACTGCCAGGGCGATGCGCCCCAGGCTGTTCATGGCCGGTTCCAGGGCATCCAGGCGGTAGCGCACCAGGCCGCCCAGCTCGCCGCCGCTGACCTGGGCGGTGATGATGCGGGAAATCGGCCCGGTCTGGAACGCCAGCTCGCGGCGCGAGGTTTCCTGCGTGCCCGGCACCGAGGCCAGCACATTCGACATGTTGCCCACCACCAGCCCCTGGCCTTCGGCCACGAACACGTCGATGGTCTGGTCGCCATTGGTCACCACCGTCACGTCGATGATGGCGGAGAGGTCCCGCACCAGCTGGTCACGCTGGTCCAGCAGGTCGTTCGGGTAGCCCCGCCCCTCGGTGGACACCGTGTCGCCGATGGCATTGTTGAGCGCGGCGATGTCGCGGGCGATGGCCGTGGCATTCACGGCCAGGGTGTCGAACTGGCTGTTGATGGAACGCGACTGTTCCTGCAGGCGGGCGTCCATGGTCTTGAAGTTCTGCGCCAGCAGACTCGTCTGCGTCATCAGCAACTGACGGCCCAGCAGCGAGGCCGGGTCATTGGCCGCCTCGTTGAGCGCCTCGAAGAACTGGTTCATGCCCTTGGCCAGGCTGCTGCTGGGATTGGCCAGCAGATTGTCCATCTCGGTGATGTTGGACAGATAGGCATCGAAGTTGGACAGCACGGAGATGTCCCGGCTGACCTGATCCACGATGAACTGCTGGGTGTTGCGGAAGATGTCGGTGACGATCACACCACCGCCGACATAGCCCGCCCCGGTGGCCTGCGCGCCGCTGGTGGCGCTGGAGATGGACTGCCGGGTGTAGCCCTCGGTGTTGGCATTGACGATGTTGTGGCCGGTGATGGACAGGGCCAGCTGACTCAGCTTGAGTCCGGAAATCGCGGTGTTGATCAGGTTCGCCATGGCTCGTCCTTACCGCACCGTGCCTTGCAGACGCGCAAGGGAGCTTTGCATGATGGGGCTGTTCATGACCCCGGTGATCTTGCTGGCGTACACCGGGTCGGTGGCATAGCCGGCTTCCTGCAGCCGGCGGGCGAAGGCCTCGGGACTGTGAGCCACGTCCAGCGCCTCGCTGTAACGCGGGTTCTCCTGCAGGAATTTCACGTAGTCGCGGAAGCTTTCCTCGTAGGAGCCATAGGCGCGGAAACTCGCCTTCTCCAGACGCGCCACGCCGTCGCGGTATTCCAGCGTGCTCACCGTGGCACGCTCGCCGTCCCAGCGCGCATCGGCCTTGATGCCGAACAGATTGTGGGTGCTGCGGCCATCGGGGCGATTCGCCAGCTGGCGGCCCCAGCCCGTCTCCAGCGCCGACTGCGCCAGCAGCACGCGCGGGTCCACGCCCAGTTCCTCGGCCACTTCCTGCGCGATCGGGTACAGGCTGTGCACGAAGTCCTGCGGCGATTCGATGGGGTTGGAGACCGCTTTCTTCGTCGCCTCCGGCGCCACAGCGGCGGATGCCACGGCCACGGGGATGGGCGCAGCGCCTAGCGTGGCGTCAGCGTGGCGCGTGGCGGCCTGCGGCGGGGCAACCGGCACCGGCGTGGCTGTGCGCACGCGCGCCGCCAGCGGCATGGCCTCGCGCACCGGACGCGGCTGCTCCAGCGGCCAGTCACGCCGTGGCGCCACGGCGTCCGGGCTCTGCAGCCCGTACTGGCCCATCATCTGCTCGAACAGCACATCGGCCAGCCCCAGCCCCTGCCCTTCACTCATGTGCAGGCTGAGCTGGTTGTCGAAGTTCTCCTGATGGAAGTCCATCTCGTTGCTCTGCAGGTAATTGCCTTCCGAAAACACGGCGTTCGCGTCGCGCATGGCCTTGAGCATGATGCCCAGGAACACCGACTCGAACTGCTGTGCCACCTGACGCATGGCGTCGGGGGAATTCTCGCGACCCAGCCGCGTGATCTCGTTCAGACCGGAGAGGTCCGTGTAGACCGAGCGGGATTCGACTCTGCTGACCATCTAAGCAACCCTGTTTCTGCGTGTTGCCGCCGGCGGGGGGCCGGCAAGCAATTGCCTGTTGAAAGTTCTCTGAGTGCTATGTAGCAAGAGCAGTGCCAGAATGGGGTTGTTTAGTTAAATCAATGTGTTGAGATCGATTTTGTGGCGTCGATGCCGGGATCGGCCGTCGGGTCGGCCTGCTGCGGCTGACCCCCGCCGCTCCGCGGTGCCCTCTCTTAGAAAAAAGCCTAAGGTCTTTTTTCTGCGCTCGGCGTGGGTCTCTTATGCCGCTGCAGACCGACCCGACGTCCGCTCCCTGCTCCATGCCTCGGGTCGACCCCCTCCGCACTCCAAGCCCCGTGCTCGTGTTGGGCCTGGGATTGCACTCAGAAGGGGGGAGGCCAAGTCAGTGGGGCGCGACGCGAATACCACTATCGCTGGTTCAGCATCTGCTTTTGGGAATGCCGACGACCTGTTGCAGTCAGGCTGGCGGCTGGGGTGGGGTCAGGCAGGACCGTCTGCCGCCAGGGATGGCGGCAGGCGAGC
>CAYQBR010000209.1:0-3088 GCA_964415735.1 uncultured Klebsiella sp.
CTGAGCATCGTGCGCTACATCGCCTGGGCCATTCCCTCCATCGGCTTCATCGGCACGGTGCGCGGCATCGGCGCCGCGCTGAGTCAGGCGCATCAGGCCGTGACCGGCGACATCCTGGGCGTGACGGTGAGCCTGGGCGTGGCCTTCAACTCCACCTTCGTCGCCCTGGTCACCAGCATCCTGCTGATGTTCCTGCTGCACCAGTTGCTGCTGCTGCAGGACCGTCTGGTGCTGGATTCCCAGAATTACTGTGACGAGCATCTGCTGCGCTATCTGCAGGTGCCGGACAAGGAAGCGCTGGCATGAGCGTGCGGGTGCTCGAACTCAACGATGCCGGGCTGCGCCTGAGCGACGAGAGCGGGGTGCTGCTGAGCAGCCCCGGCTATGCGCTGGTCATGCCCAGGCGCATCGAGTTTGGCGAGAGCGCCCGCAGTCAGAGCCGGCTCAATCCGCTGCACTGCTTCAATCAGTTCTGGCACCGGCTGAGCCTCGACCCGTTTCCCCGGCCCGTG
Organism: uncultured Klebsiella sp.; assembly: GCA_964415735.1. Lineage (GTDB taxonomy): Bacteria > Pseudomonadota > Gammaproteobacteria > Pseudomonadales > Pseudohongiellaceae > UBA5078. Next base: position 513 of record CAYQBR010000209.1, read on the forward strand.
GCCCATTTCCGTCACAACGCCGACCTGGCCTATTCCCATCTGCAGGACCTGGCCCGCACGGCGGAACTGGAAGGCGAGGTGCTGCTGGCCGTGCCCGGCAGCTTCTCCCGCACCCAGCTGGGCATCCTGCTGGGTCTGATCAAGAGCAGCCCGTTGCGTGCCGTCGGCATCGTCGACAGCAGTCTGGCTGCCGCACTGGCCCAGCCCGTACAGGACAGCCTGATCCACGTCGACCTGCACCTGCATCAGGTGGTGTTGACCCGGCTGCAGCGCCAGGGCGACGACATCGTGCGCGAGAACGTCGCCCTGGTGCCGGGCACGGGCTGGGTCAATCTGAGCGACAGTCTGCTGCAGCTGATCACCCAGGCCTTCATCGCCCAGTGCCGCTTCAACCCTCAGCACAATGCCGAGTCCGAGCAGAAGCTGCTCGATGCGCTGCCCGGCTGGCTGCTGGAGGAAGGCGACACCGTGCAAGGGCAGAACGCGCGCGACGAGGACGACGCCCGCTCGACCCTGCAGATCCGACTCGAACACAACGGCACGGTGCATCAAGCGCGCCTGCCACGCAGCAGCCTGCAACAGCGCCTGCAGCCCTTCTATCAGAAGATCGTGCAGCAGATCGATGCGCTCGACCCGCAGGGCGAGAGCACCCTGCTGCTGTCGGAGCGGATGCAGACCCTGCCGGGCCTGACCGACTTTTTGCGTGCCCATGTTGGTGGTGGCGTGCGCGGCCCGGCCAGCCACGACGAACACACCATTGCGCGCATCTGTCGGCAGTACGGTAGTGTGCTGATCCGTCCCGCCGACAACGTCGCCCATGTCACCCGGCTGCGCCTGGGCGCGTCCGTGCAGACGGCTTCCGCCGCTGTGCACAGCCCGCTGCCCACGCACCTGCTGCTGGCGCATCAGGCCCGCCGCCTGCGCGACGGGCTGCAGCTGCTGCTGGACGCGGCAGGCGAGCTGCAGCTGCAAATGCCGCGTTCGAGCCAGGACTCGCAAGGGCGCGTGCTGGGCACGATAGTGCGCGAGGACGGGCACTTCGCGCTGCACGCGGCGCCCGGCCTGCAGATCAATGGCCAGAGCGTGCAGGGTGCGCATCGCCTGACGCTGGGCGATCGCCTGCAGACGGCAGACGGTGCGCAGCCCCTCGATGTGATCCGGGTGAGGGAGCACGATGAGTAGGAAGCGACGCGACGCCTTCGGTCCCATGAGCCTGTCGTTTCTGGATGTGATGTCCTGCGGCTTCGGCGCCGTCGTGCTCATCTTCCTCATTCTCGACCACCAGATGAGCGAACAGCCGCAGCCCACCGACGTGGACACCTCGGCCGAGGTGCGTCTGCTGGAAGAGGAAATCCGTGTCGGACAGGACAATCTGGTGCGTGCCCGCAATACCCTCGCCGAGGTCGATCTCGAATTGGTCGAGGCCCAGGGGCTGGCCGACCGCATCCAGGACGAGATCAACACTTTCCTGGCCCAGCTCGCCGAGCTGGAGAACACCGTGGCCAGCGAGGAAGTTCTGGAACAGCTGCGTGCCGACATCCGCTCGCTGGAGGAAGAGCTGCTGCGTCTGCAGGCCAGCGCCGTGGAGCAGACAGGCACCAGTGCCCGGGCCTTCGTGGGCGAGGGCGACCGGCAGTACCTGACGGGCATGTTCCTGGGCGGCAACCGCGTGCTGATTCTCATCGACACCTCCGCCAGCATGCTGGATGAAACCCTGGTGAACATCCTGCGCACTCGCAACATGGCCGACGAGAACAAGCGCAATGCCGAGAAATGGCAGCGCGCCGTGCGCACGGTGGAGTGGATCAGCAGCCAGATGCCGGTGGCGAGCCAATACCAGATCTACGGTTTCAACGCCGAAGTGACCCCGGCCATCGCAGGCACCGAAGGCAACTGGCTCGAAGTGGCCGACCGCGATCAGCTCAATGCCGCCATCAACAGCGTGAAGCAGATGGTGCCCGCCAACGGCACCAATCTGGCCGAGGTGTTTCAGGCCGCCGCGCAGCTGTCGCCGCCGCCGGACAATATCTATCTGATCACCGACGGCCTGCCCACACTCTCCAGCGTGGCCTCGAATGACACCCTGGTGACGCCGGCAAGAAGACTTGAACTTTTCGAGGACGCGGTGGAGTATCTGCCCAACCGTGTTCCAGTGAACGTGATTCTGCTGCCCCTGGAAGGCGATCCGGCGGCCTCCGCTGCCTACTGGCAGCTGGCGCAGATCAGCAGGGGCTCGTTCCTCAGTCCAGCACGAGATTGGCCCTGATGCCCAGACGACGCAACGACTCCGACACCGATGCCTCGAGCATCGCCTTTCTCGACGTCATCTCCTGCGGATTCGGCGCGATGGTCCTGTTGCTGATCATCACCGACAGCACGCCGCCCGCGTCGATAGAGAGCGCGCTGGTGCCGCAGGAGGCGCCGATCCTCGACCTGCAGCAGCAGCTGTTCGAGATCCGAGGCGAGACCACGGTGGTGAACCGGGATCTGAACGCCAAGCGCGAACAGCTTTCGGCCTATGAGGAGCGCATCGCCAATCTGCAGCGCGAGCTCTTCGCCGTGCAGGGCCGCTACAA
>CAYQBR010000210.1:0-3061 GCA_964415735.1 uncultured Klebsiella sp.
CTTTGCAGTAACGCTCATTCCAGTCACCTCGATGGCTCGTTTGCGCAGCAGTGTGAGGGCTGTGGATGACGCGAATGTGAAGACTCTGTGTCAGTTTGGTGACCTCTGGCGCGGCCAGGTGCTCCATGGCGTCTGCATCAGGGCCTGATTGGAATAGCGCAGGTCTGCGCTGACGTCTTCGGCGACCCAGTCCGGCAGCACGACGCGCTGCTGCTCGTCGGCCAGTTCCAGCTCCGCCAGCAGCAGGCCGGCATTGGCGCCGGCGAACACGTCCAGCTCCCAGCGCTCGCCGGCATGCAGGATCTCGTGGCGGGTCTTGTCGATGACGCCGGCCTGACACAGCTCGGCCAGCATCGCCTCGGCATCGGCCAGGGGAATCTCGTACTCGAATTCGCTGCGGCGAATGCCGGTGGTGGGCCCCTTCAGCGTGAGCCAGGCGCGGTTGCCGCGCAGGCGCACCCGCACCGTGACGCGATTGAGGGTCGGGACATAGCCCTGCACGATGCGCTCGCCCGGCGGCAGTGCCGGCAGGCGATCGGCGTGCACCAGGAACTTGCGTTCGATCTCGATGCCCATGCTGCGTCAGTCTCCGAGCAGGCGCTGCAGCTGACGGCGCAGCAGCGTGTTCTCCTGCTGCAACCGCTCGCGCTCGTGCAGCAGGTCGAGCACCAGGGCGACGGCCTCCCAGTCCAGGTGCAGGTCACGCTGCAGCCGCTGGGCGCGCCGCGCCGTGCTGAGCATCTGCAGGTCGAACTCCCAGGTGTCCGGGGAATCGCCCGCAGGCGCGACGATGCCCAGGGCGACAATCGCGATGACCTCCTCCGCGGGGATGCCCAGCGCGTGGCAGGTATCGTGCAGGTACAGGCTGGCGGAACTCTCTGTCTGCATCTCAGACCTCCCAGTGCTTGCGTGGATTGAAGGCGGCGGTGTCGGCCAGTGACTGCCACAGGCGTTTCGCTTCCGCATTGGCAGTGGCGGGCATCTCGATGCGCAGGATGGCGTAGAGATCGCCGGCCCCGGTGCGCGTGCGCAGGCCCTTGCCCTTGATGCGCAGGCGCTGGCCGTTCTGGCTGTCCGGCGCGACGGTCAGCGTGATCCTTCCCGTCAGCGTCGGCAGCGTGATGCGGGCGCCCAGGGCCGCCTCCCAGGGTGTCACCGGCACCGTGATGCTCAGATCATGGCCGGTGACATCGAACAGGGGGTGCGGCACCAGCCGGATGTGCAGGTAGAGATCGCCCGGCTGGCCATTGCCGAAACCCGGCCCGCCCTGGCCCTTGAGGCGAATGCGATCGCCGTCGGCCACGCCGGGCGGCAGCTTCACGTTCAGGGTCTTGCGGATGTCCGCCAGACGGCCGTGCTCGCCGTAGTGCGGCATGTTGTATTCCAGCGGTCGTGGCTCGTCGGAGAAGGTGTCCTCCAGAAACAGGGGCATTTCCACATCGATGTCGCGACCTCGGCTGGAGGTGAAGTCCTCGCTGCTCTGGAAGCCATGGGCCCCGCCACGGCGGCCGGCGCCGAAGATGCTTTCGAAGAAGTCCGAGAAATCCCCGTGCCCCCCTGCACTGCCGCCCTGCCAGCCGGGGGGTGGCTCGAAGCGCTGACCGGCGCTGCCGTACTGGCGCAGCTGGTCGTATTCGGCGCGCTTCTTGTCGTCGGACAGCACTTCGTAGGCCTCGGCCACATCCTTGAACTGTTTCTCGGCTTCCTTCTCGGTGCTGACATCCGGGTGGTACTTGCGGGCGAGTCGGCGATAGGCCGTCTTGATGGTCTTGAGGTCGGCGTCTGCGGCGACGCCCAGAATCTTGTAGTAGTCCTTGAATTCCATGCGATAACCCTGACTCTGTGCAACAGGAGAGACGGCAGTTCGACGTCGATCATGCCCTGTGGCACCCGGTCGGTGCCTTGATCTGACGCAAACGACAACAGCTGCGCCGGGCGGCTTGCGCCATTGCCGCGTTGGTGGTCTGATGCCGCCGACACCGGGGCGTGCGGGCCGCCGGCTGCAACGTAGCCGGAGTGTGCAGCGGCCTGCCGGTGGCGTCAATTGCGGCCGCCCCGACAGGGTAAACCCTGCAGCAGGCCCTGCGTTGAGACGCAGGCATCCGTCGACAAAGGGGGTGAACACATATGTACAGACTGATGGCAGTGCTGGCCCTGTGTCTGCCGCTCGGCAATGTCGCCTGGGCTCAGGCGGTGGAGGCTGTCACGCCCGCCGAGCCCGACACGCCGAGCGCGACGCTGATGCCGCAGGCACACAGCGACGGGACGCCGGCTGTCGTGGATGCCGAGGATGCGCCGGCACCTGACCCGGAAGCCGCGGCGCAACGTGCCCGTGAACTCAGCGCCGCCCTGCAGGACTTCGAGGCAGCGCTGGTGGCACTGGAGAGCGAGCGCGGGCCCTACGACATGGGGCTGATCGAGGTGCTGAACGACTATGCCGCCCTGCACGTCGAACTCGGGCAGCACGATCAGGCAGCCCAGCTGCAGGAGCGTGCCCTGTCCATCACCCGCATCAGTCATGGACTGCACAGCCCGCAACAACTCAGCATCCTGCAGGCACTCATCGACGCCCACATGGCCGCCGGCCACTGGGAGCTCGCCGATGATCGTGCCCACCTTGCCTTCTACCTGCAGAAGCGGCTTCACCCCGCCGATTCCCCCGAATACATCCGTGCGCTGCTGGCCTATGGTCGCTTCAAGCAGGAGGTCTTTGCCGGCAACCGCCTGAGTCGCTCCTCGCTCGCCAGCATCCGCGATATCGAGGCACTGCAGGCACTTTACACCGAGGCGCTGGCCATGCCGACTGTTCCCGACGCAGCCGCCGCAGCCACTGGCACGCCCGCGCCGCTGCCTCGCACGCTCGATGCCACTGAACGCTTCGAGCTGCTGCACGCCCGCGCTGTCACCGAGTTCCAGCTGGCCCAGTTCGCCATGCACGATGTGCCGCTGGGGCTCAATCGGCCCGTCGAACGCTACATCAACGATTTCGTCTGCCAGGACGTGGTCGGGCCCACCGGGCAGGTGGTGCAGCAGTGCGGCACCGTGCGGCGCGAGAATCCGG
>CAYQBR010000211.1:0-3047 GCA_964415735.1 uncultured Klebsiella sp.
GGCTCCAGGTGACCGTGCCCAGCGCGTCGCTGACGCCGGGCGGCGCGGAGGTGAAAGGCTGGTTCTCTTCCACGCTGACATCGCTGATGCCCGTGATGGCAATCGGCGAGCTCTCGTTGACGTTGACGATCTGCACATCCACCTCGCGGATGGCGGTGTTGCCGTCGGCGTCAGTGGCGCGCAGCACGAGGTTGTAGAGGTTGTTCGCACCGGTGTCGGCCGGCCTCTCGAAGTCGCGTGCTGCCATGCTGATTGCGCCGGTGGCGGCGTCAACCGTGAAGCGGTCGGCATCGCCGCCCTCCAGCGACCAGGTCACGGCCCCGATGGCGCCGCTGACGGCAGGGACGGGGCTGGAGAACGCCAGGTTCTCGTTCAAGGTGTAGGACACCTCCAGGCCGCTGATGCTGAGTTCCGACGCCTCGATCACGTCGTCCACCGTGACGGTGATGGCCTGGCTGGCCGTGTTGCTCGCGGCGTCGGTGACTCGGACCGTGGCGCTGTAGCGGTTGTCTGCGCCTGCATCCGCCGGAGCCTCGAAATCACGCGCCACCATGCTGAGCGCGCCGGTGGTCTCGTCGATGCTGAACAGGGCGGCATCCGCTCCTTCGAGTGTCCAGCGCAGCGCGCCACTGGCATTCACCGCGGCGGGCGTGGCGCTGAAGGCGGCGTTCTCGTTCACGCTGGCGCTGGTGAGGCCGGTGATGCTGATGAAGGGAGTGGGTTCTGGGGTGGGAGTGACGGGGGTGGTCGGCGTACCGGGCTCGGGCAGTGGCGGCAGGCCGTCCACCCCGCGGATCGCATTCTCGGTGGAACGCTCGCTGCTGGTGACCGGGGCGAGGACTTTCTGCAGTTCCTCCAGGGTTTGTGCGCTCTTCTGCTTTTCGATCGAGTAGTATTCCGCCACCGTCAGCTTGTTCTCGAAGGCCTGGCGCGCATTGCCCCATTCCGGGTTGGCAGGCTCCACTGCCAGCAGAGCCTCGATGGCCCGCAGCACCACCTGGGCGCGGTCGAGTCCGGCCAGTTGCAGGGCGGTGAGTTCCACGGTGGCGTAAGCGAGTTGATCGAAGCCGACTTCCTCGCCCAGCACGTTGCTGGCGAAGCGCGCGGCGAAGTCGGTCGACGCCAGGGTGTCGGGATAAAGGGATTTGAAGACCTGCGTCTGCACCAGATTGCGGGCCAGATTCTCGACGCTTTCACCCGCCGTCAGGGCGTTGCGCAATTCGGCCAGCACGTCGGCGCCGGGTGCTGCATCGAACATGGCGACGATGAGTTTGATGATCTGGGAGTCGAGTGGGTTCTGTGTGGACATGGCATTCTCTCGCTGCTTGTGACGGGGTTTGGAGCCGCAAGTTAAGCAGAAGAGATTGCGTGCGAAATTTCGGTTTCCGCCAATTGTCCCGCTTACATCCATGGAGACAATTTGATCAGAGCAATAAATAACCAATCGGTATTTGTTTCGGGTGGAAAAGCCTTTCAATTGCCCCTAAAGCGCCATATTGCTTACATAGTGAACAGCGCATGACCTGGGGGCTTTTAGGAATTTTTGATTTAAAAATATTCAAGTGCGGGAAGAGTCTGGAAAGTCCTGTCATTTTTCGAGCAGGTCGCGCCCGCGTGACGGAGAGAATGGAAATGCGAAAACTGCACCGCTGGCTGGGTGTCGTCCTGTTGCTGCCCATGCTGGGCTGGCTGCTTACGGCACTGGTGTTCTTCATCAAGCCGGGCTATGCCGGGGCCTACGCCCTGCTGATGCCGCGCACCTATGCGCTGGAGTCGGTCGCTCGTGTCGCGGCCGAGCCGCAGTGGCTGGAATATCGCGTGCTGCGCACGGTGCTGGGGGAGCATGTGCTCGCGCGCAGCGAGGACGGGTGGCGACACGTCAGTCTGAACGGCCAGCCAGACCCGCAGCTCGAGGACGACGCGCTGCGAAGACTGGTGACCGATGCCATGCAGGTGGACCCGGTGCGCTACGGCCACATCGCAAGTGTCGAGGACGGGGTCGTTCACACCGACACCGGCGTGCGCATCAGCCTGGACTGGCCGACCCTCAGTCTGCGGCAGCAGGGGCAGGACACGGCCTGGATCGACCGGCTCTACCGCATTCACTACCTGCAGTGGACGGGGCAATCCAGCGTCGACCTGCTGCTGGGCGTGCTCGGTCTGAGCCTGCTCGCGCTGCTCAGTCTGCTGGGCGCACGACTTGCGTTCCGAGGAGCACGCCCATGAAGACCATCGGCCTGCTGGGCGGCATGAGCTGGGAGAGCACTGCGACGTACTACCGTCTCTTGAACGAAGGAGTGCGGGCGGCAAGAGGCGGTCTGCACTCGGCGCAGGTGCTGCTGCACAGCGTGGACTTCGCGCCGCTGGAGGCCCTGCAGCATGCAGGGAACTGGGACGCCATTGGTGAGCGGCTGGCGCAGGATGCGCGGCGGGTGCAGGCGGGCGGTGCCGACTTCCTGCTGCTGTGCACGAACACCATGCACAAGGTGGCTCCTGCCATCGAGGCGGCCATCGACATTCCGCTGCTGCATATCGCCGATGCCACGGCGCAAGCCCTGCTGCAGCAAGGCATCCGCCGAGTCGGTCTGCTCGGGACAGCCTTCACCATGGAGCAGGACTTCTACAAGGGGCGACTGACGCAGCGGCATGGCATCGAGGTGCTGGTGCCGGAGCAGGACGACCGCCATCTGGTGCATCGCGTGATCTACGAGGAGCTGTGTCTGGGGCGCATCGAGTCGGCCTCGCGTCGGGAGTATCTGCGCATTCTCGAGGCGCTGGCCCGACGGGGGGCGCAAGGGGTGATCCTGGGCTGCACGGAGATCGGTCTGCTGGTGAGCCAGCGTGACACGCCAGTGCAGTTGTTCGACACCACTGTCATTCATGCGGCGCAGGCCGTGGCGCGGGCGCTGGGCGAGTGAATGCCGAGCAGGAGGCTCAGCGCCTTGCGCCCTGCGGAAGTCGCCATGCCAGCAGGGCCGACGCGGCAATCAGGGCCGTGGACACGAACAGGCAGGGTGCCAGTCCCCACAGCTGATAGACCAGGCCGG
>CAYQBR010000212.1:0-3033 GCA_964415735.1 uncultured Klebsiella sp.
CGGTGCCATCGCGGCGCGCCATGTGAGTCTCGTAGACCTTCACCCGCTCCATGCCGCAGCTGGGCGAAGCCTTCTTGAGAATGTAGCCGCACAGCTGGGCATGCCAGTCACGCTGGGCATCGGCGCAATCCTCCAGCGCCTGGGTGTAATCGAGGGATTCGTCCACGGTGGAGACGCAGCGCACGCCCTCGCCCACCGCGATCAGGCGGATGGGACGACGGGGAATGCCCAGACCGATGGCGACCTCCGGGCAGAAGGCGCGGAACTCGAAATAACGACCGAGGGTCTTCTCCACGTAACTGTCGAGCTGATGCTGGCCGTCGAAGCGGACTTTCTGGCCCAGCAGACAGCTGCTGATGCCCACCGGAATGCGTTCCATCGCCATCAACGCGCCGCCTGTGGCCCGATGGCCTCGGCCGCGTCGGCATACTGCGCCACGATGCGATCCACCTCCGCGCGGAAGGACGGGGAATAATTCATGCGCGTGGCTAACCAACTGTCGCGCACCGCCTTGCCCCGCATCATCGTGGCCCAGCGGTTCATCCTCGGCTCGAATTCATCGCGATCGAACAAGCCCTGCTCGAACTGGTAATGCGAGTTCTCCCACTCGCGCCAGACCCCCGCCAGGAAGTAGGCATGCTGGGTGGCTTCGCCGGGCGTGAGATCTTCGCCGGAGTTCACCTTGGCGATGGTGTTGGCCAGGTCGATCTCGGTGGCCACCCACTCGGAGAACATCATCTGCTTCTCGGAAATGGCATCCCTTGTCTGCGAGCGCATCATGTCGGTGTTCTGGCGGATCTCGAGACCCAGGAACACGATACCCATGATGACAGCGATACTGGCGGACAGGTTCATCCAGTCAGCGGCTTTGCTCATTGTCGTCCTCTCCTTGCGTCGACGGGACGGGCGCGGCCCAGCCCAGCGACGCGATAGTCAACTCGCCTGCAATCAATCGTAATTTCTGCTCTCTCGGCAGTTTCTTCAGTCGGTGTTCCAGCACGCTTGCCTGCGCGCGAGTCCCGACTGCCGTCCTGTATACCAGCTCGAGCGGGCCTTTGCCACGCAGATAACGCGCGGCCTGCGGGCCACCTCGCCCATGTTCGGCAAAGCGGCGCTCGACATCGGTGGTGATGCCGGCATAGAGGGTGCCGCGACGGCAGCGGATCAGATACAGGTGCCAGACTGCCTCAGCGCCCATGGGACTCTCCCGACCAGAGTGCCTCTGCCTGTCGTGCCCGGCCTTCGGCCTCCAGTTTCAGCAGATGTGCCAGCAGTGTGCGACAGGCCAGAGGCAGCAGGGCCGGGGCGATGTCGTCATAGACCAGGCCAGCCAGGGCCTGCAGGGAAAGAGGCCTGGACTGCGCGGCCAGCACACTCAGCAGCTTGCTTTCGCGACGCGCCCGGTGGCGCAGCAGAGTCTCGATGACCTGCAGCGGCTCGTGCATGACACGCCCGTGCGCCGGTGCGAGCGCCCGCAGCGGCAAGGCCTTGAGCCCTTCCAGCGCCTGCAGATACTGCCGCATGCAGCCGTCGGGAGGCGCGATGACGGGCGTCATGCCGTCCAGGATGTGGTCGCCCGTGAACAGCAGCGCGTCCTGTTCCAGCAGGAAACACAAATGGTTGGAGACATGCCCGGGAGTGCGGAGCAGCCGCATGCTGAACTCGCCGCAGTCGATGCGCTCGCCGTCCTGGAAGTGCCGCGCGGCGCGGAAGGTCGGGTCCTGGCCGCTGCCGGGCGGGGGCGGCAGGCCGATGACCTGTGCCCCGGTGCGCGCCTGCAGGGGGGCCGAGCCGGGCGAGTGATCGCCGTGGGTGTGCGTGACGAAGATCCAGTCGATGGGACGTTCCCCGGCGAGATCCAGGATGGCTTGCAGGTGCTGCGGGTCGACCGGCCCCGGGTCGAGCACCGCCAGGCGGCGTGTGCCAATCACATAGGTGTTGGTGCCCGGCCCCGTCATCGGACCGGCATTGCGGGCGAGAAGACGTTGCACCGGCACGCTGCCGATTCCCACCGCCTCTGGCATGCCTGCAATCATCCCCCGCACTCCGCGCAAACGGGCTGCCGCCCGCGATGCGACGCATGATAGCCGGATTGCGACGGAGCGAGAAACGGGCTCCGGACGCCATCGCGGCCTCCTGGCCACCCACGTTCGGCGCTGGCTTTCGAGCCGGTTTCGGGATATAAAGTGCGCCTTTAAAAACCCCGGCGCGTATCTCGATCGATCCTTTTTCCTGTCCTCCGTGCACCTGGCTACACTCAGGGCTTTGACGAAGTTGTCCGCTCCATACGTGCCCAGATCGCTGCTCACAGCGCAATCAAGGTAACCACGATGTACAAGATCCAGACGTTCAACCAGATTTCCCCCAAGGGCCTCGTGCGCTTCAACAGCAGCTACGAAGTGGGTGCCGGCATCAGTGAGGCCGATGCCATCCTCGTGCGCAGCCACAAGCTGCAGGACAGCGATGCCAATCCGAATCTGAAGGCCGTGGCCCGCGCCGGCGCCGGCGTGAACAATGTGCCCGTGGCCAGCTACACCGAGAAGGGCATCGTCGTGTTCAACACGCCGGGCGCCAATGCCAATGCCGTGAAGGAGCTGGTGCTGTGCGGTCTGCTGCTGTCCTCGCGCGGCATCCTGCCGGGCATCGCCTACGTCAATTCCCTGCACGAGATGCAGGACAACGCCGCCATGTCCAAGCTGCTGGAGCAGGAAAAGAGCCGCTTCAAGGGTTCCGAGATCGCGGGCAAGACGCTGGGCATCGTCGGCCTGGGTGCCATCGGCTCCCTGGTGGCGGAAATGGCCATCGGCCTGGGCATGAAGGTGCTGGGCTATGACCCGGCGCTGTCCGTGGACGCGGCCTGGCGCCTGCCCAACCAGGTGCGCAAGATCGAGAACCTCACCGCCCTGCTGGTGAACTCCGACTTCGTGAGCCTGCACCTGCCGGTGCTGGAATCCACTCGCAACCTGATCGACGCGGCGGCCGTGGCCAACATGAAGCCCGGTCTGTGCCTGCTGAACTTCTCGCGTGACGAGA
>CAYQBR010000213.1:0-3032 GCA_964415735.1 uncultured Klebsiella sp.
TGCCCCAGGTGCGCCAGCTCGGCTTCAACGAGACCTTCATCCGCATGTGGCGCTACTACCTGTGCTACTGCGAGGGAGGCTTCCTGGAGCGCGTGATCCACACGGCGCAGTTCCTGCTGGCCAAGCCCGACTTCCGCAACATGCCGACGATCCCGGTGGCCCCAGCGGATCAGTCGGGCGTCTGACGGCGAACCTGCAGCCGCAGGCTGCGGTGATCCTCGGACTGCATCAGCACGGTCAGCACGATGGCCTGCCCGAACTTCTGACCCGCCGCCCTGGCCAGAGCGATGGCCAGCGGCGCCAGCGGGCGGGCCGACTGATAGGCGAGCTCGAGGCAGTCATCCGCCATCCTGCGCGTCAGGATCAGCGGCGGCCGGGCGTCCGGATAGATCTTGCGCACATCCGCGTGAATGCGCGACTCCAGCGTCAGAAAGAAGTCGAAGAGGTCTTGCTCGTCGGCGAAGAATTCGGGGTGCATGCGCTCGAAGGCTCGCATCATCGACATGGCAAAGTCGTCGAGCAAGTGCTCCAGCGATTCACCGCTGACCTTGCAAAGCGCCGTGGCAAGTTCCAGCAGTTCCTCGTGCGGGTAGTTGCCCACGCTGGTGTAGGCACCGCCGGTCGCCAGCCGACCCTCTGCGGCTGCGATCACCGCCTCCAGAACATCCAGCCCGTAGCGGGATTCCACATGCTCCATGAACTCGACGAATACAGTACCTTTCATTCCTTTTTTCCCTCCAGAAGATCGCTGAGGATGCTCGCCGCACCGAGAAAATCGTATTGCTTGACGGCGCTGGCACAGCGCATGTAGTCGCTGCCAAGGCGCGCTCGCAGCCCGCTTTCGTGGCGTTTGAGATAGTCAATCGAATTCACGTCCCCGGCCTCGAGCATCATCTGGAACGCGGTGACATCCAGGCCGACAAGGCCATCCTGCATGGCGGCCGGCGCGGCCGGCGCAACCGGCAGGCCGACGCCCTCGCGACGCAGCAAACGCCGCAGGGTCTCTGCCATCTGGCCGGCCGTGAGTGGTTTTTCCAGCAGCAGCTGGCAGCCGCTCAGCGCCGCGAGCGACGCCTGCGAGGCAGCGCTGAACGGGGTCGTGCCCACCAGCAAGGGGGAATCGCACAGGGACTTGTCGCGGACAGCACTGAGCAAGGTCTCATGGCTCTCGTCATCCAGGTGCAGATCTGCCAGCACCAGCGCCACGGGCTGGCTGCAGGCGTGTGCGGCCTGCAGCCAGGCAAGCGCTTCGGCGGTCGAGGAAGTGACGAGCGGATGCAGCCCAAGCAGACGCAGCAGTCCGCTCATCGCGTCCAGGGTCGCCGGTTCATCATCCACCACCAGCACACTCAAGCCCGCCAGGCTCTGCAGGTCGCCTTCGAGCGAGGCATCGACCAGCGCCTCGCTGCGCAGCTGGCGGGCAGGAATGCGCAGCACGAAGGTCGAGCCGTGTCCCAACGCACTGTTCAGGGACAAGTCGCCGCCCATCAAGCCCACCAGATTCTTGAGGATGGGAAGCCCCAGACCGATGCCGCCGTGCCGACGCACCGACCTTTTATCGACTTGCTCGAACGGTTCGAAGATGCGCGCCTGCTGACGGTCATCAATGCCGATGCCGGTGTCGCTGATACTGACTTCCAGCAGCGGATCACCCTCTTCCCGCGCGACCAGTCGCGCCAGCACCCGCACATGACCGCGATCCGTGAACTTCACCGCGTTCTGCAGCAGCTTGCTCAACGCCTGCCCCAGGCGCTCACGATCCGTGCACAGGGCGATGCCAGCCACCTGTGCGCTGTCCAGGATCACCTCGATACCCTTGGCGCGCGCGGCGGGCATGGCGTGTTCGACGACATCGTCGATCAGGCGGTCGACACGGAACCAATCGCTTTCCAGCGTGAAACGGCCGGACTCGATGGCACTGATTTCCAGGATGTCGTGGAGGATGGCCAGCAAGCGCTGGGCGGACCCACTGATGGTGTTGAGGTAGTCGCTCTGCTTGCCATCCAGCGCCGTGTTCTGCAGCAACTGGCTCAAGCCGATGATGGCATTCATCGGCGTGAGCAGTTCGTGGCTCATGTTGGCGATGAACAACGACTTGGCCTGGCTCGCTTCCTCGGCCCGGGCCCGTGCCAGGATCAACGCCTGATTGGCCTCACTCAGCGCGAGATTGGCGACGTAGAGTTCGCGACTCTTCGTCTCCAGCAGGAGTTCGGCCTCCTGGCGTGCGGCACTCTCGCGCGCCAGCTTGCGTTGCAGCAGCGCATTGTCAGGAGCGGAAGACGTCACCTGTCTCCGAACTCCCAGCGCCAGCTCAGCGCCAGCGTGTCGATGTCGCGCTCCTCGTAGACGATCGACGGAGCGGCGGCGTCGGACACTGGACCGGGCATGGCGAACAGCCGCGAGTAATGCAGACCGAGGCGGCTGCGCTCTCCAAGGCGGTATTCGAGCCCGATGCGCGCCTGCCAGACGAAGCCGGAGTCCTCGGCTTCGGCGAAACACTGGCACCCCCCGGTGAAGCCCTGCGCGGGCAGTTCGGCGCGACCGAGGCCGATGCCCAGACCGATGTAACCCGCCAGCCGCTCGCTGAAGTCGTGCAGCCGCAGGCCGTTGAGAAGCAACGCCTCGTAATGCCCCGAATCGCCGCGCACGTCCTCACTCAGCGCTCCCAGCTCGAGCGTGCCCACTTCATAGCCGCCGCGCTGATACTCCAGCTCGTAGCGCCAGTGCTCGTGTTCGCGTCCCAGCTGCAGGCCCCAGGCCGGTTGCTCGTCCAGCAGCACCCCACCGTCGAAGTCCACGCCATTGCCCAGACTGATCTGCGCCGGCCAGGCATCCACATCGTGCAGGCCCAGCTGCAGACCCAGATAGGGGAACGGGAACTCGTCCTCGGCCTCCTGCTGGGCTGCCGCGCCAGGGATGAATGCCAGCAGCAACAGACCTGCCAGCAGCGGGCGCAGGCCCGGGTTGAATGTCGCGTTCATGAGCTTGTCTCTCCTGGAATGAATGTTCATGCACCGAACCCTGTGCCGTAG
>CAYQBR010000214.1:0-3027 GCA_964415735.1 uncultured Klebsiella sp.
CGTCCGAACACGGGGGACTTGTTCATGTCCTCCAGCTTGTAGCCGCCGAAGCCCACGCGCTGCTCTTCGCGGCTCAGATGCGGAATCGAGCCGAGTTCGGCCGACACGCGCCAGGCCCAGGGCGCCAGCGTCGTCGCCGGTCCTGCGCCCAGGTTGAGGCTGGCCGAGACCGTGTGCGCCATGGCCCAGCCTTCCGGGCTGTCGAAGGCCTCACGCTCGTAATCGAACAGCACGTCCTGGGCGAGCGCAGGCATGGCGGCCGCGAAACTCATGCCGAGCAGCATCAGGGTGGCAGGCGCGTGACGCATGGGGCTATTTCCTCAGCACATTGATGATGTAGTTGGCGACATCGGTGGCACAGGTGGAACTGCCCGTGTCGGCGCAGGCATTCGGATTGCCCTGGGGCATGGTGGTGTGGATCTTGGTGCGCAATGTGGCAAACGTGTTGAACGCGCTGTCCACGACACTGGGGCCGAGCGCGCCGCCCTGGCCACTGCTGCCGTGACAGCTGGCACACTGGGCCGCGTACTGGGTCTGGCCGCGCGCATTGCTGGCGGCGGCCGGGTCGGGCGTGGGAGTGGGCGTCGGCGTTGGGGCGGGGGTGGGTGTCGGGGTCGGCGTGGCGGCCGGGACGACACTGACCACCTGCAGATTGCCGAAGATGATCGGGTCGCCGCTGACCACACCCATGTTCAGCTCATACAGCTCATTGCCCACCTGCACGCGCGGAATGTAGAGAGTGTTGCCATTGACCACCCGCGGTGTCGCATTGTCGATCGTGGGCGGGGAGCTGAGCACGGACGCGCTCTGCAACGTGAACTGGATGGGATTCTGACTGCTCAGTCCCAGGGTGGCGTTGACGACGCCGGTGCCTGGCACGTCGACCACGGGCAGGCGCAGGACGCCGGTCGAACCATCGAAACTCGGGCTGTTCTGCGCGTGCAGGGCGCTCATCGGGCACAGCAGCAACAGGCACAGCGTCGCAAACCGTCGCAGCAGGAGGGGGCTGTTTTCAAGCATGGGAATGGCCTCTTGTTATTGGAACGATGGCTCGGGGTTCGGGGAAACAAAGCACTGGCAGTCACAACGCAGTGACGCCGTCTCGGTTGCCTGCATGAGGCTTCCCGTCAATGCCGTAGTGTCTCCAGAGTCGCATCAAGTTGATTGAATTTGCAACAGCCTGTAACGCAGGCGGCGACGAACCGTTGCTTCGGACCGTCTGATCCATCCCGATTCGAGGATGGACAAGTTTTCGGCGAGTCACTATTCTCCCGGTGGCTTCGCCCTCGCCGGGTCGCTCAAGCAGGCCCGGCTGCCGTCTTTCCCAACGCTGCAGAACGATCAGGCCAACCCATGAAAATACTGATGATTTACCCGCAGATAGACGCGCCGCTGGGCACCAACCACGGCATCGCCTCCCTCGCCGGCGTGCTGCACGCCAACGGCCACGTCCTCGACCTCATGCACGTCTCGGAAAAATACCGACCCGTGCCCACGAGCGAGGAGATCATCGACTACATCCGCGCGACGAAGCCGGGCCTGGTGGGTTTCTCGGTGATGTCCCAGCAGTACGACTGGGTGGTGGAGAAGAGCAAGGCCATCCGCGCCGCCATGCCCGAGCTGGTGCAGGTGATCGGGGGCGTGCATGTCACCATGGTGCCGGACGAGGTGCACAAGTCGCGCCTGTTCGACTACACCTGTGTGGGCGAAGGCGACTGGGCCCTGCTGGAGTTGATGAACGCGCTGGAGAAGGGCGATCGCCCGCACCATCTGGCCAATTTCCGCAGCTGGATGGGGGATGTGCCGGTGGTCAACAAGGTGGCGCCTTTTCCCGATCTGGCGAAGCTGCCGCCGCTGGACTACAACGTCTTCGACATGAAGGCCGTGATGAAGGAGACCCGCGGCTGGATGGGCATCCTGACCTCCCGCGGCTGTCCGTACAAATGTACCTACTGTTTCAATATCGAGATCGTCGACCAGTACATGGAAGACGGCGCCGCGCGCAATGTGAAGGACTTCCTGCGCCACTTCCCCATCGACGTGATGATGGAAGACCTGAAGAAGCTGGTGCGCGAGAACCCCGAGATCAACACCTTCATCTTCGACGACGACCTGTTCACGCTGAACACCCAGTACGTGATCGACTTCTGCGAGGCCTACAAGCGCCATCAGGTCGGCATTCCCTTCGTGGTCAACGGCCATGTGAACTGTTTCGAGGAGGTGGCAGCGAAGGCGCTCAAGGACGCCGGCTGCATCATCGTCAAGTTCGGGCTGGAGAGCGGCTCGCCCCGCGTGCGCCGCGAGGTGCTGCACCGCTACATGAAGAACGAGCAGATCGAGAACTCCTTCGCCGCGGCCCATGCCCACGACCTGCACAGCTCGGCCTTCATCATGTTCGGCCTGCCCTACGAAGGGCGTGAGGAGATCATGGAGACCCTGCGCCTGTGCGCCAAGGTCAAGATGGGCCGCTTCCGCTGGGCGCTGTTCTTCCCGTTCAAGGGCACGGCCGGCTACGAGATCGCCAAGCCGCTCATCGACGAGTCCAAGATGGCCGGCAAGGGCAATTACTTCGACGGCTCCTGCCTGAATTTCGGCGAGGAGCACGACCTGTTCCTCGACAAGCTGGCCAAGCTCTGCAACTGGTATGTGAACGCCGAGACGGACTGGGAGTGCGCGCCCATTTACCGCAATCTGGTGGACAAGGTGGAGGCCATGGACAAGGACACCTGGATGCGCGAGCGCGATGATCTGGTGGCCTACGACCGCGACCTGTCCGAGGAGCTCATGGCGCGCGACCTGATCCACTACACCATCCGCTACTCCAACGTGATGGGCGTGCGCTCCGACTACATCAAGGAAGAGCGCGCCCAGATGGCGGCCGGCAAGAAGAAGGAAGCCGTCGCCTACACCCTGGATCAGAGCTGAGTCGGAACAGGTCGCCGCGACGAACATGCTGCCTGCCCTGCGCTCGGTGAAAAGCCTGGTGGTGCGCTGCCCGAACTGGGTGGGCGACATCGTCATGGCCAC
>CAYQBR010000215.1:0-3012 GCA_964415735.1 uncultured Klebsiella sp.
CTCAGACATGGGCGAACTCCCCTGCCAGGAAGCGCTCTCGACAACGGGCGCGCTGCAGCTTGCCGCTGGTGGTGAGCGGCAGCGCACGCTCGGGCAACAGGCGGATGCGGGACACCAGAATGCCTGGCGTGTACCACAGCCGGGTCTGCAGCTCGGGCAGGCGCGCCTCAACCTGCGCTGCCGCCACGGAGCCATCGAGTTCCAGCAGCAGCACCAGGGCCGCCCCGTCCTGCGACTCGACATCGAAGGCGACGGCGCGCGCAACGCCCTGCCCCTGCAACAGGGCCATCGTCTCCCCCTCGATGTCCTCCGCATGGAAACTGCGGCCCCGCCGTTTGATGAGGCTCTTGAGGCGTCCGGTCACGTAGAGATGCTCATCCAGCACATAGCCCAGGTCACCGGTGCGCAGGTAGCCGGACTCGCGCTCGAGCGTGGCGTTGAACACGCTGGTCTCGCCATCGTCCACTGCCGGCGTGGCGTGCAGATACCCCTGCGCCACCGAGCGCGACTGCACCCAGATCTCCCCCACCTCCCCTTCGGCACACTCTTCCTCGGCCTCGGGGCTGACGATGCGGATGCGGGGATCATCGCGCCGCTCGTCGAGCTGGCCGACGCTGACATCGCAGCGACCGTCCTCCCGGGCATGCATCTTCAAGCCCCTGCAGGCACTCACGAACAGGGTGGCCTCGGCCATGCCATAACACGGCGTCACGGCCTCGGGGAGAAAACCACTGGCAGCAAAACGCTGTGAGAAGCGCGCCATGGTGCTGGCATTGACTCGTTCAGAGCCGCAGTACGCCACCCGCCAGCGGCTGAGATCGAGCTGCGCGGCCTGCTCTTCACCGATGCGCTCTGCGCACAGGGCATAGGCGAAATCCGGGGCTCCGCTGATGCTGCCGCCACTGCGCGCGATCGCTTCGAGCCACGCGGCCGGCCGCGCCGCGAAATCCCGTGGCGACAGCACAATGTTGTGAACGCCACAGTAGAGCGGCACGAGAACATGACCGATCAGTCCCATGTCGTGATGAAAGGGCAGCCAGCTCACGCCGACATCCTGCTCCTCGATGGCGAAGGCGCGGGCGATCAGCGCACAGTTGTGCAGGATATTGTCGTGACTGATCGCCACCCCGCGCGGCATGCGCGTGGAGCCCGAGGTGAACTGGATGAAGCAGGTGCCTGCCGCGGACAGATCGGGCCGTCGCCACTGGCTGGCATCGCCGGCAAGCGCGTCGGTGCACAGGACCTGCAGCCCCGGCAGCGCACGGATCTCGGCCGGCAGCGACTCCGCCACGCCTGAAGGCAGCAACAAGGCGGCGGCGCCACAGTGTTTCAGCGTGAGGGCAATGCTCTGCCAGTCGCGGCTGCGCGCCCTGCACAGCGGAGCCGGCCGTGCGCCGGCCATGATCGACGCCAGAAAGGCGGTCACGAAGCCACTGCCTGGCGGATAGATCAGCGCCACGACCGTGCCCTTCAGACCATGCGCCTGCAACACCGCAGCCAGTGCGGCGGACTCGTCGTGAAGACGCTGCATGCTGAAGACATCGCGCACGCCGCCGCTGCGGCCGAGATAGGAAAAAAGCGGCTTATGCGCGTGCCTTGCCAGCCGCTCCTCAAAAAGGGACAACAGGTTCCATCCACTGGAACGATTCACTGCACTCATGACATGCACTCCTTGCATCCTGTCGCTTTCGACTATAGGCAGCGGTTTGCAGCGCGTCAAAGTGGGTCTACGCTGGAAGCAGGAGACACAGGGAGAGTGATCATGAATCCATCTTTGCAGCCCGGCGCTGCGACGAGCGTCGCCACGGCGATGCTCTGCACGCTGTCATGGCAGTACGAGCACCAGAACACGCAGTTGACCCGGCTTCACGAACTCGCCAAGGCGGGCAGCTGGAATGCCAGCACCGACATCCCCTGGGTTGCCTGGTCACGGCACCGCGAGTTTCCCTGTTCGCGCAGCAGCAATCCGCTGTGTGGTTTCGCGCCCTATGAGGCGCTGCCTGAAGACAGGCAACGCGAGTTGAGCTGGTGGCAGCACGGTCTGGAGATCAGCGAGATCCTGCACGGCGAACAGGCCGCGCTGCAGGTCAGCGCCCAGCTGGTGCAACTGCTGCCTGACATGCAGGCGAAACTGCTGTGCAGTGCGCAAGTGCACGACGAAGCCCGGCATGTGGAGTTCTTCGCGCGCTATCTGCGTGACACCGTGGGCATCATCCATCCCCCCAGCGACGCCATGCGGGGACTCATCCATCGAGCCCTGCAGGAGCCGGCGTGGGAGCGCAAGCTGCTCTATTGCCAGGTGCTGATTGAAAGTCTGGCACTGGCCCGGCTGCAGGAATTGCGCCGGCATTGCCGTGCGCCTGCGCTGCGCCATGCCGTGGATTACATCCTGAAGGACGAGGCGCGGCACGTGCACTTCGGCACCGAGCACCTGCGCCGGCACATCGCTCACATGGATCCGCAGACCCGCGACGAATGCAGCCTCCTCCTGCTGGATGCCACCCTCGCGCTCGCGGGCTCCCTGAACATCTACACCCGGATCGCCACGGCGCAGGGCTGGCCGCTGCCGGCCATGCGTCGTCACCTGCGGGAGTACCGACTGCAGCACCCCGACCTCAATCGCAATCGCTTTCGCCAGCTCGCGCTGAACATGCAGGCGGTCGGCCTGCTGACACCTGCCTGCAAGGCGCAGTTCGACTCGCTCAACCTGCTGGGCTGAGCGCGCAAAGGACGATTTGCAGGAATCGAGATGCTGGTCTTAACTCGAAGTACACAGACCAGCAGTACTGTGTCGGAGCAGACAAGGGCGAAGCCATCCACCCCTGCCTCGTGACGCGACCATTCACAACCAATCAGTACAAGGAGTGTATGAACATGTACTCAATGACCATCAACCCGTTGCAACCCGCATTGTCCTGCGGCCACTTCCAACCCGCCCTGGTTCTCCCTGCGCCCCGTGAACTTTCCGACGAGGAAATGGACATGGTGAGTGGGGGGCTGCCGTTTGTGATT
>CAYQBR010000216.1:0-3002 GCA_964415735.1 uncultured Klebsiella sp.
GTGACACCAACGGCCAGTTCTATGTGCTGGAAGACAATCTGCGCGTGCCCTCCGGGGTGTCCTACATGCTCGAGAATCGCAAGGTCACCAAGCGCGTGTTCCCGGAGTTGTTCGAGAATTACAACATTCTCCCCATCACCGAATACACCACGCAGCTGTTCGACATGCTGGCCGCCATCTCGCCGCGTCCGCTCGATTATCCCGAAGTTGTCGTGCTGACGCCGGGTATCTACAACTCCGCCTATTTTGAACATTCCTTCCTGGCGCAGCGCATGGGCGCAGAACTTGTGGAAGGCGGTGATCTGGTGGTGGAGGACGACTGCGTCTACATGCGCACCATCAATGGACTCTCGCGGGTGGACGTGATCTACCGCCGCATTGATGACATGTTCCTCGATCCGCAGGTATTTCACCCCGATTCCGTGCTGGGGGTGCCGGGTCTCATGCGAGCGTGGCTCAAGGGCAATGTGGCCCTGGCGAATGCGCCAGGCGCCGGGGTGGCGGACGACAAGGTCATCTACACCTACGTGCCGGCCATGATCAAGTATTACCTCGGTGAAGAGCCCATTCTGGAGAATGTCCCCAGCTACCTGTGCATCGACGAGAAGCAGTGCAAGTACGTGCTCGAGAATCTCGACAAGCTCGTGGTGAAACCGGCAAACGAGTCCGGTGGCTACGGCATGCTGATGGGGCCGCAGGCCAGCAAGAAGGAGCGCGAGGAATTCGCGCGTCGCATCAAGGCCAATCCACGCAATTACATGGCGCAGCCGCTCATCTCCCTGTCGACGGCGCCGGTGCTGGGCGAGCGCGGAGCAGAGCCGCGCCACATCGATCTGCGACCGTTCATCCTGCAGGGCCGCGACATCTATGTCACGCCTGGGGGGCTGACACGCGTGGCGATGGTGAAGGGGTCCTATGTCGTCAATTCGTCCCAGGGCGGCGGCAGCAAGGACACCTGGATCGTCACGGAAGAGGAGCGCTGAGCCATGCTGTCGCGGGTTGCCGAACGCATCTACTGGCTGGGGCGGTATCTCGAGCGCGCCGAGAACACCGCACGTCTTCTGAACGTCTATTCCACACTCTTGCTGGATCTTCCCCGTGGCGCCAAGATCGGCTGGCACACGCTGGTGGACATCACCGGCAGTCATGCGGAGTTCGCCGACAAGTATCAGGCGCCTGACGAGCGCTCCGTCATCCGCTTCCTGCTCTCGGACACCAGCAATTACAGTTCCATTCTCAGTTCGCTCTCCATGGCGCGCGAGAACGCCCGCACCACGCGCGAGATCATTCCCTCGGAAGCCTGGGAGCAGATCAACAATCTGTATCTGTTTGCGAAGGAGAACGCCAGCAAGGGTGTGGCACGCGGGCCGAGGCACCAGCTGCTGAACCAGATCATCGCGCATTGCCAGCAGATCGCCGGTCTGTTCGCCGGCACCATGAGTCACAACAGTGGCTACAACTTCATCCGCATCGCGCGCAGTCTCGAGCGTGCGGACATGACGACGCGCATCGTCGATGTCGGCTCCGTCACGCTGTTGCCGGGGCTCACGCAGGGCGTGAAGTCGGAACAGATCGAGCCCTTCGAGAACATGATCTGGATGGCGGTGCTCAACTCGCTGAGCGCCTACCAGATGTATCGCCAGCACGTGCTCGATCGCGTGAACGGCGAGGATGTCGTCACCTTCCTGCTGCAGGATCGTCAGTTCCCGCGCTCTGTCGTGCACAGTCTCGCCAAGCTCGAATCCTGCCTGCAGGCATTGCCGAACAACGGCGCTGCGCTGGTGGAGGTCGCCCGTGTGCAGAACATGGCCAATGACGCGGACATCCCGTTGCTGTTGCAGCAGGGCCTGCTCGAATACATTGATGCGTTGCAGATCCAGATTGCCGAAGTGCATGCCCGCATCACGCAGACCTGGTTCCTGCCAGTGGTCAGCGGTCAACAACAGTCCGCATGAGAAATTTCACCTGTGTCTGCGGCCAAGGGGTCTTCTTCGAGAACACCCTGTGCACGGCGTGCGGGCGTCGCCTCGGATTCGATCCTCAGCGCGGAGAACTGCTGGCGCTGGAGCCGGATCACGCGGCCCCGGTCGGGGGTTCATGGCGCAGTGTCGATACCGGGCTTGCGTACCGTCTGTGCCGCAATGACCTCGACTTTCATGTCTGCAACTGGCTGGTCAGTGGCTCTGATCAGCAATTCTGCCTCTCCTGCCGCCTGAATCACATCGTGCCTGACCTCGAGTCGAGCGCCCGGGCGCCGCTGCGTCGCGAGCGCTGGGCGCGGCTGGAGCAGGCCAAGCGTCGCTTGCTGTTCACACTGCTCGCCATGGGCTTGCCCGTGGTGTCCAAGTCCGAGTCGCAGAATGAGGGGCTGGCGTTCGCGTTTCTGGAAGATCAGCGCTCCAATCCCGAAGTGCTGGAGCAGCATGTGCTGACCGGGCACTGGCAGGGTCTCATCACGGTGAATCTTGCCGAGGCGGATCATGTCGAGCGCGAGAAGCTGCGGCAGGGGCTGGGCGAGTCCTACAGGACTCTGCTGGGACATCTGCGTCACGAAAGCGGCCATTACTACTTCGAGCAGCGGGTTGTGCGGCAGGGGGCGCTCGACGGTTTCAGGGAACTGTTCGGGGACGAGCGCCAGGACTACGACGCCGCGCTGGCTCGGTACTACGCTCAGCCCATGCCGCCGCAGAAGCGGCCCGAGATGATCAGTGCCTACGCCCAGGCGCATCCGCTCGAGGACTGGGCGGAGTGCTGGGCGCATTATCTGCACATGATGGATACGCTGGAGACGGCCTCGGACTATGGCCTGGTGCCGGGCGGGGTCATCGACCTGCGACGTCAGCCCGATATCGAATGGTGTTTGTGGCAGTGGTCACGGGTTTCCGTTGCCATGAATGCGCTCAATCGCAGCATGGGCCTGGAAGACGCCTATCCCTTCGTTCACTCCGAGCTGACGCTCAGGAAACTCCGCTACGTTCATCAGCGGATTTATCCCAGCTCGA
>CAYQBR010000217.1:0-3001 GCA_964415735.1 uncultured Klebsiella sp.
TGGACATGGCTCAGAACTCCAGTTCTTCGATCGTGTGATGCTGATTGGTGTAGACACAGATGTCGGCGGCGATGGTGAGGCTGTTCTGCACGATGGTGCGCGCGTCCAGGTCGGTGTGGCGGTAGAGCGCGCGCGCCGCCGAGAGGGCGAAGGGGCCCCCGGAGCCGATGGCCATCAGCGAGTCTTCCGGTTCGATCACATCGCCGTTGCCTGTGATGATCAGCGAGGCATCGCGGTCAGCCACGATCAGCAGGGCTTCCAGGCGCCGCAGCATGCGGTCGGTGCGCCAGAGCTTGGCCAGCTCCACGGCCGAGCGCACCAGCTTGCCGTGGTGCTTCTCCAGTTGCTCCTCGAAGCGCTCGAAGAGCGTGAAGGCATCGGCCGTGCCGCCGGCGAAACCGGCGATGACCTGATCCTTGTAAAGGCGGCGCACCTTGCGGGCATTGCCCTTCATGACGGTGTTGCCCTGTGACACCTGGCCGTCGCCACCGACGACGACCTTGTTGCCCCGGCGAACCGAGACGATGGTGGTACCGTGATACTGTTCCAAGCGAATGCTCCTGCCGGTGCGGACCGGGAGTCGAGGTGAGTGAGGGATATGGGCGCGGGCGTGCGCAATTCAAGCGGGCCGGTGCTACTGGCTCAGGCCCATCCGGATGCTGTCGATGCCATTGCTGCGCAGGATGCTTTCGGCCTGGGCCACCTGCTCGCGGTTGTCGAAGGGGCCGACCTGCACCAGGAACAGGGTCTTGCCCAGCAGGGCTTCCTGTCGCACGCGGGAGAACAGGCCCAGGCCCAGCAGACGGTCGCTCTGGGCGATCGCCGAGCTCTCCTGCTGGAAGGCGCCTGCCTGCAGCATGAACCCGGACTCGCGCGCGGAGTCGGCGTCCGCCGTCGGCGCCGTGGCGACGATCGTGCTGGCGGCTGTGGCTGGTGCCGGGATGCCGGCATCGACCACCGCGACGGGCGCGCTGGCAGCAGGGTCGGCGGCCGGGGCGGGGGTGCCTGCAGCTTGAGCAGCGACGTCAGGTGTGGCTGGGCTGGCAGCGGGCGCACTCAGCTGGGCTCCGGTGGTGGCCAGGGTCGTGGCAGCACTCGTCTGCGGCATGTTGTCCACGACCAGCTCGTAATTGGGCAGCTCCTTGTAGAACTCCAGCTGCAGGCGGGCAGCGGCGGCTTCCAGTTCCTCGTTGCGGCGTTGCTGAGCGGCGGCCAGCTCGGCCTCGTTGGTGGCCACGGCCTCGGCCGTCATGTTGCCCACCGGTGGCAGGATGCCGGAGAGATAGATGAGGAAAAAGCTGAAGAAACCCAGCACGGCCCCGGTGACGAGGCCCGTGACCAGCAGGTTGCGCGTGGGCGGCGGGGCCACCGGCTTGTTGCGCGCCTGTTCGGGGGCCGCGCGGCGTCGGGTCTTGGCGAAATCGTGGGCCATGGTGTCCTTGCGTGGAATCGGAGCTGGGTTCAGGTGGCGGCCATTATCCCGGAAAAGCGCTCGGCCAACTACTCCTGATCCGGAGCCTGCGGTGGGGGGTCAAAGCATGTCCTGCGGATCGACATCCACCGACCAGCGCACTGTGCGCGCCTCGCGCAAGGATTCGACCTGGGGGCACAGGTGGGTGAGCAGTTGCTGCAGCGCAGAGCGTTGCGGGGCGCTGATCTGCAGCTGGGCGCGGAACTTGCCGGCACGCTTTTCCATGGGCGAGGGCAGAGGGCCCATCAGCGTCACGCCGTGGCCGCTGGCCTGTCCTGTCAGCGTCTCGGCCATCTGGCGCACCAGGGCGAGAAAACTCTCGGGAGCGCGATAGTCCTCGGACTCCGCCCGAATCAATGCCAGCGCCGTGCAGGGGGGCATGCCGGCGAGTTGCCGCTCCTGCAGCAGCAGGCGGGCAAAATGGCCGTAGCCCTCGCGCACCAGTGTCTGCAGGGTGGGATGGGTGGCGTGGCGGGTCTGGATCAGCACTTCGCCCGCCGTGCCCTCGCGGCCTGAGCGTCCCGCCACCTGCATGAGCAACTGGGCCGTGTGCTCCTGGCCGCGGAAGTCTGCGCTGAACAGTCCGGCATCGGCATCCAGCACGCCCACCAGGGTCACGCGGGGGAAATGATGTCCCTTGGCCAGCATCTGGGTGCCGATCAGCACGCAGGGCCCGCCCTGGTGCACTTCGTTCAGCAACACGTCCAGCTCGTTCTTGCGTCGCGTGGTGTCGCGGTCGATGCGCAGCACGCGCGTCTGCGGGTACAGCGCCTGCAGCCAGGCCTGGGTGCGCTCGGTGCCCAGACCCAGCGCCTGCAGATTGCGCGACTTGCACTGCGGGCAATGGCGGTCGACGGGGCGCCGCGCATCGCAATGGTGGCAGCGCAGGTGCGGGGTGGTCCGGTGCAGCGTCATGCGTGCGTCGCAGTGGGCGCACTCCGACACCCAGCCGCAGTCGGCGCATTGCAGTGTCGGGGCGAAGCCGCGCCGGTTGAGGAATACCAGCACCTGATTGCCAGCCTGCAGATGGGCCTGCATGCGGCTCAACAGCGGGCCGGAGAAGCCTTCCTGGACGAGTTCCTGGGTGGTGTCGACCAGGTGGAGTGCGGGCTGGGCGGCCTGGCCCGCGCGCTCGGTCAGCAGCAGAGGGGTGTAGCGTCCGCAGGCCACGTTGTGCAGGGATTCCAGACTGGGTGTGGCCGAGCCCAGCACCACGCAGAGCTCTTCCCGTCGCCCGCGCACCACGGACAGATCTCGCGCCGAGTAGCGAAAGCCGTCCTGCTGCTTGAACGAACTGTCATGCTCTTCATCCACGATCAGGACGCCGGGTTGCGCCATGGGCGTGAACAAGGCTGAGCGCGTGCCTATGATGATTCGAGCGTGTCCGTCCCGAGCGTCCAGCCAGGCCTGCAGGCGCTCGGTATCGGTCAGGCCTGAATGCAGGACGGCAATGCGGCATTGGAAGCGGCGCCGGAAGCGGCCGATGGTCTGAGATCGGAAGAGCACACGTCTGAACTCCAGTCACAGTTC
>CAYQBR010000218.1:0-2991 GCA_964415735.1 uncultured Klebsiella sp.
GCGCACCCAGCGCATCCCCACACTCACCAGCGCCAGAAGGCCGAAGCCCAGCGCCAGCACGGTGAGCATGTCGGTGTTCGAGCGCGCGATGCCTTCGTCGATCACCAGTTGCAGGTAGAAGGCACTGCCGATGCTCGCGACCTGCAGGGCCGCAGACAGCAGGAGCAACTGCGTCAGTGCTGGATAGAACGCGGCATCGCGCACGAACAGCTCGCTCAGGCGCGAGCGCAGCACCTGATCGCTGCGCTCGAAGCCGGCCAGCGGCAGGCATTCCAGTGCGACACCGGTGAAGTGCCGGCTGGCCTCCGTCAAGGCGTAGCGCCGCAGCCCCGTGGCGGGGTCATGTATCCACAGCCCGCGTGGTCCTACCTGCTTGAGAACGACGAAGTGATTCAGGTCCCAGTGCAGCACGGCAGGCAACTGCAGGGACGCCAGATCGGCCATCTCCAGCCGCAGCGCCCGGGTCTGCAGCGACAGGTCTCTGGCGACGCTCTGCAAGTCCCCCAGCGTGGCACCGCGCGCCGAGATGGCGTAGCGCTGACGCAGCGTGTTCAAGTCCATGCGCCGACCGTGGTAGCTGGCGATCATGGCAAGGCAGGCCAGGCCGCATTCGGCCCGCTCGGACTGCAGAATCACCGGCAGCGCGTGGCGCCCCGCAAACAGATCCGGCATCACAGCAACGACTCCAGCCGGCGCAGGGGAGCGGTGATGCGGGCCAGCAGACTCTCGCGCCCCGTCTGCACATGCGCGGTGAACTGCATGCCGGCACGCAGATTGGCGGGCATGCTGTCGGGTTCCAGCGCGGCCTGCACCAGGAACACGGGCTCCGGGGAATCGAACGGCACCAGATACTCGCGCGGATCGACCGTGGTCTCGGACACGCTGGTGATGCGCGCGGGAAAGCTGCCATGAATGCTCTGCGGGTAGGCATCGTAGACAAGCTGCACGACCTGACCTGCCTGCAGCGACCCGGTGGCTCGCGACGGCACGAAGAGTCGGGCCACGAGGTCGCCGGACTCTGGCAGCAGTGTCAGCACCGGACGCGTCGGGTCCACCGACATGCCCTCGGCCACCAGCAGCCCCGCCACTCTTCCTGGCACTGGCGCGCGCAGCGTGATTCTGGCCTGGCGCGCCTGCTCCTGCTGCTGCACCTGCAGCTGGGACACGGCCAGCTCCAGACGCAGGGTCTCCGCAGCCAGATCCATCCCGGCATGTCGCGCCTCCTGTTCGAGCGCGAGCAGCGACTCCTGCAGCCGGCTGCGCGCCAGATCCTGCGCAACGACGGCCTGCCGTGCGCTCACCTGGACGTCGCGCGCCTGGGCATGGCTGGCGGGGGCGACCAGCCGGCGCTCGAGCAACGTTGCGCTGCGCTGCAAGGCCTCGTCAGCCAGCACCAGCCGTTGCTGCACCAGCGCCTGCTCCTGCGCCTGCAATGTGAGCGCCTGCTGCAGAGCCTGGCGCCGTTGCGCAACATCGTCCTCATCACGCGCCTGCCGCACATGCAGCAGTGCCAGCTGTGATTGCAGCACACTCAGTTGCTGCGCCAGCGCGTCCGCCACAAAGCGATGAGTCAGTGGACCGGCGGCCTCGTAGGCTGCCGGTATCAGGGTCAGCAGCGCCTCGCCCCCGGCGACGAGCTGCCCTTCGCGCACCAGCAGCTGCTCCACCTGCCCTGCCGCCGGCACGTGCAGCTTGCCAAGCCCCCCATCGACACTGATCACCCCGCGCACCACTTCACTGCGCGCGACCGGGGCCAGCGCAGCGAAGACCAGCAACAGCACGAACACCCCAAGAAAAAGTGTCAACAGCACGCGGCCCCGTGGCGGCTCCCACTGCAGCACGCCCCCCATCTCCGTGCCCGTCTGCCTCTGCAGGACGTCGCTGCGGAACAAGTCAGCGTTCATGGTCATGCCCCGCTGCCACGCTCAGGTACATGCCCGCCCCCGGCAGGAATCGCCATTGCTCCGGCGCCAGCCGCACCCAGCGTTCGATGCACTGGGCCAGCGTCGCCGTGATGCGCTGCACGCCTTGCGCCAGGGTTTCACCTGTCAGCAGCTGCGGCGCGATGACAGGGGCCATGAGGATGCAGTCGCGCCCGTCCTGGGACAGCGTGACAAACGGCACGAGGGGCGCGCGCCCCAGGATGGCAAGCAGCGCCGGCCCGCGCACCAGACGAGACGGCTGCCCGAACAGCGTGACGGCCTCCGTCGCCCCGAAGCGCGGACCGAGGTCACACAGAATGGCCAGGGTTGTGGCGCCCCCACGAAGGGCCGCCACGATGCCGGCGGTTGAGTCGAGCCCGCGCCCGAGCACCTCGTGCTGCAGCCGCGCGTCCACCCGGTGGCGGTGGCTGTGGGTGTCATCCTGTTCGCGCTGCAGCGAGATCACCCGCCGACCGGGCTCGGCCTCGGCGGCCAGCCAGTGAAAGGCCTCGCGGTAATGGCCCATGTGCAGAGTGACGAGGATTCTGGAGCCCGGATTCTGGCGCAGCCAGGCACGATAAGCGCTGCGCTCCGGCCAGTGCGGCGGGCCATTCACCCCCAGCGACTGCTGCTGGCGCAGCCGCAGCAGCTCCTGCTCCAGTGTCTGCCGGCACAACAGAAGCCGGGCGCGCGGCAGAGGCTCCTGCAACAGCACGCTGACGAGGAGCTCGCACGCCTCATCGCGGCGACGGGCCCAGGGCAGCCGGCGCCGCAGCGGCTGGCGCAAGCGGTGCAGCAGGGTCAACAGAAATGCGTTCAGCGCAGTCGGCTGCGCGCGCTGCATGAGCACAACGCTGCAGCGTTGCAGCAGGGCATGCAGACGCTCAAGAGAACGACGCGGCAAGGGCATGTGCAGCAGGGTTTCCTGCAAGGTGCGTGCCCGGCAAAGTTCCTGCTCTGAGAATTCACTGCGCGTGAACTCGGTGCGCAGCCCCGTCTCTGTCAGCACGAAACGAACACCGCATTCCAGAAACTCGGCTGCGGGGAGCACGGCATAGGCACGCTGGAA
>CAYQBR010000219.1:0-2972 GCA_964415735.1 uncultured Klebsiella sp.
AGCCGCCGCGCTCGGCGAACAGGCCCTGGTAGCTGCTGAAGCGGCCCATGTCCAGCCGCGAGGAATAGGTGGCGCCGAGGGTCAGCGTGGGAGTCAGCGCGCCGCTGTAGCCCAGCTTCCAGCCCCAGCCGCGGGAATAGTCCATGCCCTTGTTGCTGACATCGCCCGGGGCGGCAGAGAAGAAGGGATTGTCGAAGGCCTGCACGCCCTTCATCTCGAAGCGCTGGTAGGCGAAGGTGGTGGCGATGCCGACGGTGTGGCGCGCGTCCAGCTTCCATGCCAGGGACGGCGTGACGAACAGCTGTTCCAGATTGACGCCGGCCGAGCCGCGCGAGCCGAACGCGCCGAAGGGGTTGCGTCCGTAGTCGGTGTTCATGCCGCCATTGGCGTGCAGGGCGAAGCCGAAGGACAGCTGATCGGACAGCTGGCGCACATAGCCCAGCTCGGGAATCAGGAAGTCTTCGGTGTCATTGCCGTCGTAGCGGCCGTTGGCCCCTGCCAGATTGCCGCTGATGGTGGCGCCGCGTGAGGGACGGAACCAGGTGGCGCCCAGATCCAGACGGTTGGCCAGCGCGGCCGTGCCGGCCGGATTGTTGGCCGCCGCGAGGCCATCCTGGGGCAGGGCGATGCCCACGCCGGCGACGGCCTGGGCGCGCACGCCGAAACCGTGAGTGAAATAGCCGTTGGTGGCCAGGGCACTGCCCGGCAGCACGAGGCCGGCCAGCAGCAGGGAATGAAGCAGCGTAGAGGAACGGTTCACGGGGAACTCCTGGTGACGGATTTGCGAAAGGCCGGCAGCTTAACCACTTGCACGCGCGGGGTAAACCCGGGCGCCCCGGCCGCCACACAAAATCACGCCTGCGTCGTTTCCAGGGCCAGGCGCAATTCCCGGGCAATGGCGGGGCCGTCGTGCAGTCGCTCGAACCAGTCGTCCTCGGCGCGGGCATGGAGCAGGCCGAACAGCACCCCCAGCACGGCGCCCCGGTGCACGTTGTCGCCGCCGACATTGGCATTGGCCAGCAGGCCCGCGCGCGGGTGGTCGCGGTACTTGAACGCCAGATAAAGGACGGCCGGCCAGGAGTCGCTGATGTAGCAGGCGCTGGAGAACACGCGGCCGACGATGTCGCGGTCGTCACGGCCCTTGGCCACCAGGGCCGCGAGATCCAGGCGCCGGCTGCGGCGTGCCGTCGCCTGCAGCAGGGGGGTGGCGTCGGTGTCAGGGTCGCGCAGCAGCAGGGCGTCGAGCAGGTTCACATAGTCGGCGCAGACCTGTGCGAGGGAGTCGTCCGGGTGGCTCAGGAACAGATGCTCCCGGCAACGGGCCTGGGCCGCGTCCAGTGTGGCGCCGTGGCGGCGCAGCACCAGGAACAGGGCGGCGCTGCTGACCAGCCCGCCCACCGAGGCGGTGTCGTGCGTCTGCGCGCCACAGCGCGCGGGCGGCAGGCCGCGCTGCAGATTGGCGAAGAAGCCGCGGTGCCAGGACTCGGCATAGGTGTCGTTGTGCAGGGCGGGTTCGGCGGTCATGAAGGCGATGTAGTCGTCGAGGAAATGCGCCGCGTCGTAGCGCCCGCCGTCGGCCGCCAGGCGGCGCAGCAGCACCCGCGTGCACTGCGCGTTCAGCGTGGTCTCGCCGGCCTGCATGCCCTGGTGGTAATGCATGCCCGGCACGCCCCAGTACTGGCGGCGCCCCTTGAGAATGACCTCGCCCACGATCTCGCGCTGCCCGCCCTGGGCGCCGCGCCCGCCGTGCCGGGTGGAATGCAGCGGCATGATGGACGAGGGATGCCGGTCCGGCGCAGGCTCCAGACCCTGGATGCCGCCGGGAAAGGCGCGGTCGATGTCGGCCGGGTTGTAGAACCAGTGCACGGGCATGGCCAGGGCATCGGCCACGAACTGATTGCGCAGGGCGGCGTCGATTCTGGCCAGGGCCAGCGGGGAGTCGGGAGTCATCATGGTGTGGGCGGTGCCTGCACAAGCGGTTTGCCCGGCGTATACGCATCGGCGATCCAGTCGGTTCTGATGCAGTCCTGCAGATGCGCGCCGATGAACTGGCGCAGGCGCTGGGCGGCGTGGGACAGGCGCCGGCCCTCGTGCTCCACCAGATACCAGTGACTGTGCAGCGGGAAGCCCGCCACCTGCAGCACGGCGAAATTCTCCCGCCCTTCCTGCAGCGTGTGTTCCGAGATCACCGACAGCCCCAGTCCGGAGGCCACGCTGAGGCGGATCGCCTCGTTGCTCTCGATCTGCAGGGTCTGCCGCAGCGCCAGCCCCTCCTGGCTGAGCCAGGCCTCGAACATCATGCGCGTGGCCGAGCCCGGCTCGCGGATCAGGAAGCGTTCCCCCAGCAGCTCCTCGAAGCGCAGGGCGCTGCGGCTGGCGGCCCAGTGGTCCGGCGGCGCGATGATCTGCAGCGGGTTCTTGATGATGCGGGTGGCGCTGACATGCTGGCCGCTGGGCGGGTGGCTGAACAGATAGAGGTCGTCGGCCTGCTGCAGGAAGCGCTGCAGCACGTGGGCGCGGTTGCCGATGTTGAGGGTGATCTGCACCTGCGGGTAAAGCCGCGCGAAGGCGCCGAGGATGCGCGGCACCACGTACTTGGCCGTGGTCACCAGACCGATGCTGATGTGCCCCGCCTCGCCGGAGCGCACCCGGTCGAGCGTGCTGCCCAGTTCCTCCAGTCGCGTCAGCACATCGCTGGCGGCGTCATACAGCGCCACGCCGGCGTCGGTGGGCAGCAGCCGGCCTTCGCGCTGCTCCAGCAGCTTCTCGCCCAGCACCTCGCTCAGGCGCTTGATCTGCAGGGACACGGTGGGCTGGGTCAGGTGCAGCTCGCGGGCGGTGGCCGACAGATTGCCGGCGCGGACGGCGGCCACGAAGACCTGCAACTGGCGGACGCTGAGATGGCGGATGTTCATGGGGCGCTCCATAGATAATGATCAATGGCATTCTGTAAAAACATTTATTGGAAAATA
>CAYQBR010000220.1:0-2971 GCA_964415735.1 uncultured Klebsiella sp.
AGCCCTGGGCACAGTCGCAGCCCATGGCCTTGAGCGCCTGCAAGTGTGCCTTGCTTTCCGCGCCCTCGGCAATCACCTGGCGCCCGAAGGCATGCCCCAGGGCGATGATGCCCTGCACGATGCTGCGGTCCTCGTCGCTGTCGAGCATGGCGATCACGAAGCTCTTGTCGATCTTCAGCGCATCCACCGGCAATTGCCGCATGTAGGTCATCGAGGAATAGCCGGTGCCGAAGTCATCCAGCGAGAAGCGCACCCCCAGGGCCTTGCACTCCAGCACGCGCAGACGCGTGCGCACGAAGTCGGAAATGCGCGAGGTTTCCAGGATCTCCAGCACCACGGCACTGCGGTCGACGATGCCGTGCTGCTGCAGCATCTGCTCGAGTTCCGGAACGAAGTGTTCACTGAGCAGGTGGTCGACCGAGACATTGATGCTCACTGGCAGTGGCAGGCCGAGATCGGCCCACACGCGGTGCTGGCGCAGCACGTCGTTGATGACCCAGCGCCCCACCGCCTGCTCCAGCGGCGAGCCGTAGAGCGAGTCGATGAATTCGCCAGGCAGGCGCAGCGTGCCGTCGTTCTGCGGCCAGCGAATCAGCGCCTCCACCGACCAGACCTCCCCGCTGCCCAGATTCACCTTGGGCTGGTAGTACATCTGGAACTCGCTGCCGGCCAGTGCCTGCTCGAGCGCCTGCAGCTGGCTCTGCCGAGCGCGGCCCACCATGTCCTCCTGGGCATCGAACACGATGAAGCGATTGCGGCCCTGCTGCTTGGCGCGGTACATGGCCTGATCGGCATAGCGCAGCAGCTCGTCGGCACTCAGATTGATCTCGGGGTAGATGGCCACGCCAGCGCTGGCAGAAAGGGCGATGTGGCGCCCGTCGATGTCCATGGGCCGCCGCGCCACTTCCAGCACGCGCTGCATCACCTCCATGATGCGCGAGCGATTCTTCAGTTCGGTCAGCAGGATCACGAACTCGTCGCCGCCGATGCGGGCCACGGTGTCGTGCGCGCGCAGCACCGAACGAATGCTCTGGGACGTGTGCACCAGCACCTTGTCGCCCACCTCGTGGCCGTAGGTGTCGTTGACGCCCTTGAAGTTGTCCAGATCCAGGAAGCACACCGCCAGCAGTTCCTCGCGGCGCTGAGCATGGGCCAAGGCCATGGCGAGTCGATCATCCAGCAGGCGGCGGTTGGGAAGCCCGGTCAGCACGTCGTAGTGAGCGATGCGATCCAGCTCGCTCTGATGGGCCTTGAGCTGGCTGATGTCGGTGAACACCGCGATGTAGTTGCTGACCTTGCCGTCCTCGCCACGCACGGCATCGATGGACAGTAGCTCGGCATAGACCTCGCCGCTGCGCCGCCGATTCCAGATCTCGCCCTGCCAGCGCCCGTGTTCCAGTATCTGCGCCCACATGGCCTCGTAGAATTCCGGCGGCTGGCGACCGGAACTGAGCACGGCCGGACTGCGACCGATGATTTCCTCGCGCGGGTAGCCGGTGATGCGCACGAAGGCGTCGTTCACATCCACGATGAGGTTCTGGCTGTCGGTGATGATGATGCCTTCCTGACTGGAGCCGAACACCTTGCTGGCCAGCTGAAGGCGCTCGCGCTGCACCTGATCCTCGTGCACATCCTGCAGGTAGCCGTGCCAGAGCACGCTGCCATCGCTCTCCAGCTCCGGCGTGGACTTGCCTTCCACCCAGAGAGTGCCGCGCGTGGGGTGGTTCACGCGGTAGCGATCATGCCACTGCGTGAGCGTGCGGGCCGACGCCTCGATGCTGGCGGTGACGCGCTGCAGATCGTCCGGGTGCAGCACCTTGAACACCAGGGTGGCATCGCTCTGCACCTGTTCGGCCGTGCAGCCATACACGCGCTCTATGCCTTGGGTGGCGAAGGGAAAGTGTGAGGTGCCGTCCGGGCGCAGGCGGAACTGATACAGATAGCCGGGCAGGTGCACGAAGAGGCGATTCAGGCGGTCGAGCAGCTCGGTGTGCGCCTGCTCCAGCTGCCAGCGGTCGGTGATGTCCAGATGCGAACCGAACATCCACAGCGGCTTGCCCTGCGCATCACGGATCAGCACCTGCCCGCGATCGAGCACCCGCACCCAGTGGCCCTGCTTGTGGCGCATGCGGAACTCGGCTTGGTACTGCGTGGTCTGGCCGTCGAAATGGGCCTGCAGCGCGGCATTGGCGACAGGCAGATCGTCGGCGTGGGTCAGGCGGATCCAGGTGTCGATGGTGGTGGGTTGCAGTTCCTCGAGCGCATAGCCCAGGATACCGGCCCAGACCTCGTTGAAGCGCGTCTCGCCGCTCTGCACGTTCCAGACCCACGTGCCGATGCCGGCGCCCTGCAGCAGCAGCTCTGACACGCGGTCTTCGGGGAGCCTGGGATCGTGGGAGCTGTGCATGAGTCCGGGGAATGCATTCGCTGTCTGTTCAATTGCTGATCAGTCTAGCACTGAGCGGGGGGGCTCTGGGAAGTGTAGGAATCTGTTACCCGTCGAGTCCCTGCAGCTGTTCCAACGCATCCCCATGGCCTTGCTCGGCCGCCTGCTGCAGCCAGCGCCGGGCCTCGTCGCGATCCTGCGGCACCCCCTCGCCGCGCAGGTACATCCGCCCCAGCACGGCCTGCGCATTGACGTGGCCCTGAGCGGCGGCCAGGCGGTACCAGCGGGCGGCCTCACCGGCATTCTGTGGCACGCCGCGCCCCTCGGCGTGCAGGGTGCCGATGTTGAATTCGGCATCGGCATCGCCACCGGCCGCCGCCTGCTGATACCAGATCAGCGCCTGCTCCGGGTTCTGCGCCACGCCCTGGCCGAAGTCATACATCATGCCCAGGCTGAACTGGGCGCGGGCATGGCCCTGCGCCGCTGCCAGCTGCAGCCAGCGCCGCGCCTCGTCGAAGTCCTGCAGCAGACCCTCGCCGTTGCGGTAGAGAATGCCGAGATTGTTCTGGGCATTGGCCACGCCCT
>CAYQBR010000221.1:0-2966 GCA_964415735.1 uncultured Klebsiella sp.
AACGCTCGTTCACCGTCACCTGGGGCTCGTCGGATTCCACCTGGGAGAAGTCCGGGTTCAGCGTCAGGTCGAGCACCCAGGAATCATTGAACACGAACTTGGCGTCCACCCCCAGATCGTACTCGGTGTCGCTGGCCAGCAGCGGGCCGCCGGGGGCGCGCATGTCCAGCGCTTCCACGTCACGGGCGAACACGAACGGGATGATCTGCGTGTTGCTGCCGGGCTCCACGTTGCGGATGCCGGTGAGCAGGGCGGTCTGGTTCAGACGGCCGTCGATGGCGTTGGAGTAGGGCGGCCAGAAGCTTTCCTCGCTCAGGCGCGGAATCTGGCGGCTGGCCTGCACGCGCCACACCTGATCCTGCACGGCGGGGAAGCGCAGACCACGCAGCGGCACGCGGATGCGCACGATGTAGCCCTGCTCGTTCACTTCGCCGTCGCTGTCCCACACGGCTTCCCAGGTGGTGTCGAAACCGGCGCGATTGGAGAAGCCCTCCGTCCAGCGTGCATCCCACTGCACGCCCAGCGGGGAGACGCGGAACGTGTAGGCGGTGCGCTGGTCGTTGAAGGTGTCGATGGTCAGCTCGACGGTGTCGTCGCCGCTGATGTTCTCGCGCGAGGCGAGGTTGGCGCGGATCTGGGAAGGATCGGTATCGAACGCCAGGAACACGGCGTACAGCGCTTGCTGGTCATAGCCCAGGTACACCTCGGTGCGCTGGGAGGCGGGAGCGCCGTCGGTGGGCTCGCGCTGGACGAAATTCTCCATCTTCGCCATCTGCCGGGCCAGCGCGGTGCTCGGGCTCATGCCGGCGAAATCGCTCAGTTCGGGTTCCTGGTTCAGAAGGGGGATGGACAGGGTGGGGGCTGCGTCGGCTGCGTAGGTGGCTGCTGGAAGGGCAAAAGCGAGCAGGCACACGAACAGGCCGGACAAGAATCGGATAACAGGCATTGCGTTCTCTCCGCCGGGGATTGCTTTGTTTTTGTATGGCCGGGGGCTCGGTTGCCCCTCTGGGTGATCGGCGGGCAAGTTAACACGAATGCATCATTCAAGCAGCGACAAATTGTCACCGCAGCAGGCGCCTTCAGGGCGCGGGAGTCTGAGGCAGCAGGGGATTGCCGAACTGCGCACGGTAACGCTGGCCGATCAGGGTGGCGCCGATGTTGTTCAGGTGGCTTTCGTCGCGGTAGAGCGGCGTGCCGTCGAGCGTGGTCTGGCAGCGCTGCGCATCGCACAGCACGGCGGCCGGGTTGATCCACTGCAGCTGCGGGAAGCGGGCCTGGGCGGCGGCCTTGAAGCGCTGGAAGGCGGCGCCGCGCTCGCGCACCGTGGCGGCGTCGATGCTGCAGTCGTCCATGGCCTTCAGCAGGCAATGGGCATAGGTGGCCGAGGGCAGCTCGGGCACGTCCTCCAGCATCACCACGCGATGGTTCTGCTGCAGCAGCCAGGCGATGGCGTCGAGGAAATAGCCCTCGAAGGCGGGGTTCTCGAGATAGGCGTTCCACCACGCGCCCATGTACACCGTCATGGGGCGCTGCTGCAGATAGGCCTCCAGCGCGGTGTTGCGGTCGATCTTCTCCT
Source organism: uncultured Klebsiella sp. (assembly GCA_964415735.1). Taxonomy (GTDB): domain Bacteria; phylum Pseudomonadota; class Gammaproteobacteria; order Pseudomonadales; family Pseudohongiellaceae; genus UBA5078. Next base: position 1,577 of record CAYQBR010000221.1, read on the forward strand.
GATTGCCGTCGAAGGCCGCGGGCGTCTGGTCGGCGCGCACGAAGGGGTTGGAGGCGCGCGTGACCAGCAGCAGGGACTCGCCGGCCTCGGCCAGGAATTCCTCCATGAAGCCGATGAGGTGGATGGCGTGGGAATCCCCGATCAGCACACTGCTCGGTCCCTGTGCCGGCACGGGCGCGCCGAACAGGCAGGCCGCGCTCTGATCGAAGGCGTATTCCTCGCCCTTGAAGCATTGCTCGTAGAGATCGGCGGCATTGTTCTGGGCGATGATGCGGTACAGCTCGCGGCGCTCGGGCGCGATGCGGAAGCTCAGATCATCCGCCAGGCGGATGGTGGACTGCACCACCCACAGCGCCAGCGCGGGCAGCAGCAGGAGCAGCAGGGCGGACTTCTTCAGGCTCCAGGGCCGGTAGCGCCAGCGCTGCTCGACGAAGTGGAAGGTGAGCCAGGACAGCCCGAGGGCGGCGGCGAACAGGCCCGCGCGCAGCGGCCAGGTCAGCTCGATGAGCTGGTAATGCGCCAGCGCCACGGGCGGCCAGTGCCACAGATACAGCGAATACGACAGGCCGCCCAGCAGCACCAGCGGGCGCAGGCTGAGCAGGCGCGCCACGGCGGTGTCGGCGTGATGCATGCCGGCCAGCAGGATCATGGCGCTGCCCGCCGTGGGCCACAGGGCGTTGTAGCCGGGGAAGTGGGCCTCGGCGTCCAGCAGCAGGGCGGTGCCGACGATGAGCAGCAGTCCGGCCAGGGCCAGTACCTGCGCCTGCACGCGGCTCAGGCACGTGGCCTGAGCGCCGTAGAGCGCCACGCCGGCGCCCAGCAGCAGCTCGAAGGCGCGGGCCGGCAGCAGGTAATAGGCCGCCGCGCGGGCGTTCTCGGCCATCACCACCGAGAGCGCGAAGCAGGCCGTCCACAGCAGGGCGAAGGCCCAGAGCGCGGGCCGCCCGGCGCACAGCTTCCACAGGCCCAGCAGCAGGGCGGGCCAGATCAGGTAGAACTGCTCTTCCACCGCCAGCGACCAGGTGTGCAGCAGCGTCAGCGTCTGCGCCTCGGGCGCGAAATACTGACTCAGCTCGCCGTGGTAATAGACATTGCTCAGTCCCAGCAGCGAGGCCAGGGCGCTCTTGGCGAAGAGGTAGTAGTCGTCGTCCAGGTAGAACGGCGAGATCAGCAGCAGGCTGCCCGTGCACACCACCAGATAGGCCGGCACCAGGCGGCGCAGACGCCGCGCGTAGAACTCAGCGAAGCTGAAGCTGCCCGCCGCCATGCCGCGCGCCAGCAGCTGGGTGATGACGAAGCCGGAGATGACGAAGAACACGTCCACGCCCGCAAAGCCACCGGTGATGCCGGGCACCTGGTAGTGATAGAGGATCACCAGCAGCACGGCCAG
>CAYQBR010000222.1:0-2933 GCA_964415735.1 uncultured Klebsiella sp.
TGTAGCCCTGCTCCGCGGAGTTGCCCACCACGACCACGCCGTTCACGACGATGGGCGGCGAGGACGAGGTGACATAGCCGACCTCCTTGGGAATGCCGTAGTAAGGGTCGAATTCGTGCCCCAGATGCGCCAGCAGATCGACCACGCCGGTCTGCGCAAAGTCCTCGATGGGCACGGGCGCTCCGAAGCCCTGCAGAGGCGCGCCGGTATCGGCGTCCAGCGCCGTCAGGAAGAAGGCCGGACTGATGATGTAGACCACACCCTTGCCATCGACTTCCGCATAGGCCACGCCCTTGCCGTAATCGGCCCGCATCGAATATTCCCAGCGGAAGGTGTTCGGCTCGCGATAGGACCAGAGCGTCTCGCCCGTCATCGGGTCCATGGCCACCACATGGCGGCGCGGACCGGCCACCGTGAACAGCTTGCCATCGACATAGCTGGGCGTCGCCCGCCCGCTGCCTGCCGCGAAACTGGCGCCGTCCCAGACCCAGGCCGTCTTCAGCTCACCGAAATTCTCCGGCGTGATGTTGCTGGCAGGCGTTGATCGCGTGTGATGGGCGTTGCCACCCAGATGCGTCCATTCGACAGTGTCCTGGGCGACCGACAGCGAGGCGACACCGAGCAGCAAGGCTGCCTGCATGACGCGTGTCAGCACACCGAAAGGCGCGCGGTACTTGCGGGGTGAATCGTTCCGGACAAGGTCCGGACCTGCTTGCTCTGTTGTCATTGTTGTTGTCCTCGATGAGCAGATGGCAACCGGATGGTTTGCCCGGGCAGGGTAGCGCCGGGCAGTCAGCCTGTCCATGACACATGCGAGAACGCGGGGGAATTGAACGCTCAGTTCGCGGCAGACAAGGACTGGATGCGGCAGCTCGCCGCGCCGCCGAGATGCTTCACCAGCTCACCCAGACAGCCCTGCATCTGTTCACGGAACTGCCAGGGCGTGTTGATCACGAGCATGCCGGAACCGTGCATTCCGAATTCCTCGGCCTGCGGCCCCACAGTCAGCTCCAGCTGCAACATGTCCGGCAGGTTCTCGCGCGCAAGCGCGGCGCACAGCCAGTGGCTGTGATCACGCTCGCGCGCCAGCAGCGGGTACCACAGCGCCAGGATCCCCACCGGCCAGCGACGCTGCAGCTTGACCAGCGTGGCCAAGACGCGCTGGTAGTCCTTCTTGTCTTCGTAGGAGGGATCGATCAGTGCCATGCCGCGCCGTGGCTCCGGCGGCGTGAGGGCCAGCAGGCCCTCGAAGGCATCGCGCAGATGCAGGCTCACGCGACGATCCTGCCCCAGGCATTCCTGCAGGGATAGCTGCTCGGCGGGGTGCAGTTCCAGAACATGCAGTCTGTCCTGCGTGCGCAGCTCGCCCTGGATCAGAAGCGGGGAGCCCGGATAGAAACGCAGACGCGCGTCCGCATTGCAGGCGCGCACCCGCTCGACATAGTGCTGCAGCAGGGGATCGACGAGGCGCGCACTGCACAGCGGCACGATGCCCGACTCGTGCTCGCGATTGGTCTGCGCCTGGGCATTGAAGAGATCGTAGAGACCCGCACCGGCGTGTGAGTCGATGCAGGTGAAGGGCTTGTCCTTGGCGCGCAGTTTCTCCAGCAGCCCCACCAGCACGAGATGCTTGAGCACGTCGGCGTGATTGCCGGCGTGAAAGCCGTGGCGGTAACTGAGCATGCGGGTCTCCCGTGTCGGGAGTCCGCAGCTTCGCGGACTCCCGACGACTGGTCAGGCAGGGCGGACGGCGGGCAGTCCGTGCTTGTTGGCGAAATTCGGATTGGGCGACACGAGCGAGCCGATCACCATGCCGATGGCACTCATCAGCAGGCCAACGAGCTGCGGCTCGAACGGCACTTCCGGAATGAAGATCTCCAGGAACAGCCAGCTCCCAAGCCCCATGATCATCGACAGCGTGGCCCCCAGATTGCTGGCGCGCGGCCAGAACAAGCCGGCAGCCAGCGGCACGAACACCCCGGCCAGCGTGATGCGATAGGCGTTCTCCACCATGGCGTGAATGTCGGAACTCGACAGCACGGCATTGGCGACCACCAGCAAGGTGAAGATGAACACGGTGTAGCGGGTGTAGCGCAACAGCTGCTCGTCCGTCATGTCAGGCCTGAAGTTCTTCAGCACGTTCTCGGTGAAGGTCACGGACGGCGCCAGCAGCGTGCCCGAGGCCGTGCTCATGATCACCGACAGCAGAGCACCGAAGAACACCGCCTGCAGCCAGAACGGCATGTGGATGGTCACGAAGGTCGGCAGCACCAGCTGGGAATCCTGCTCCATGAGCCGGGCGGTCAGCTCCGGGTCGACCAGGCTGGCGCTGTACGCCAGATACAGTGGCACGGCCGCGAAGAAGAAATAGGCGATACCACCCGCCGTGGTGGCCCAGACGGCGACGGTTTCGTTCTTCGAGGTGTTGACGCGCTGAAACACGTCCTGCTGCGGAATCGAGCCCAGCGCCATGGTGAACAGCGCCGCCATCCAGCCGAGCATGTCCACCAGATCCAGCGTGGGCAGCCAGTTGAACTTGCCCTCTGCCGCTGCCTGGCTCAGGACGGTGGACATGCCGCCCGCCATCTCGCTGGCACTGCCAGTGACCAGCAGCAGACCGATCACGATGACGATCATCTGCACACAGGTGGTGACCGCCACTGACCACATGCCGCCGAACAGGGTGTAAGCCAGGACAACCGCCGCGCCGATGATCATGCCTTGGGTCATGCTGACCGTGCCGTCGGAAAGCACGTTGAACACCAGCCCCAGTGCGGTGACCTGGGCCGACACCCAGCCCAGGTAGGACAGGACGATGCAGGTGGAGAGCACCAGTTCGGTCTTCTTGTTGTAACGCAGGTGGAAGAAGTCGCCGAGCGTCATCAGCTTCAGGCGATACAGCGGCAGCGCGAACACCAGGCCGAACAGCACCA
>CAYQBR010000223.1:0-2931 GCA_964415735.1 uncultured Klebsiella sp.
GCACGATGGCATTGCGCCGCGCCATCGCCCGCACGCCGATGGCGAGGGTGATGGTCAGCACCGCCGGCAGCCCCTCGGGGATGACCGAGACGGCGAAGCCCACCATGATCAGGAAGATCTCGTCGAAGGCGAAGCCGGCCAGCAGCCAGCCGTAGGCCATCAGCAGCACGCAGACGGCCAGGATCACCAGGGTGAGCCAGCGCGAGAACACGGCCATCTGCGTGACCAGCGGCGTGCTCAACTGCTGCACGGAGGACAGCAGGCCGCTGATGCGCCCCACCTGAGTCTGCGCCCCGGTGGCCACCACCACGCCGCGTCCCTGACCGGCCGCCACCAGCGTGCCCGAGAACAGCATACCGAGCCGGTCGCCCAGCGGTGCCTGGGCGTCCACCGCCGCCAGCGACTTCTCCACCGGCACCGATTCCCCGGTGAGAATCGCCTCCTGGGCGCTCAGGCCATGTGCCTGCAGCAGCCGCAGATCGGCCGGCACCTTGTCACCCGCCTCCAGCAGCACGATGTCGCCCGGCACCAGCGTGTCCGCCGCCACGCTCTGGCGCGCGCCGTCGCGCAACACCGCCGCCTGGGGCGAGAGCATCTCGCGAATCGCCTCCAGCGCCTGTTCCGCCTTGCCCTCCTGCAGATACCCGATCACGGCATTGGCGAACACCACGATCAGGATGACCACGGTGTCCACCCAGTGACCGAGCAGGGCGGTCACGAGGGAGGCCACCAGCAGCACATAGATCAGGATGTTGTGGAACTGCAGCAGGAAGCGCATGAGCGCCGAGGTGCGGGGAGGCTCGGGCAGGCGGTTGGGTCCGCTGCTCAACTGCCGGCGCTGCGCCTCGGCGCTGCTCAGGCCGTCAGGGGTGGCGGCGACGGCCTGCAGGGCTTCCTCGGGGGAAAGGGCGTGCCAGTGTTCCGGGCTGTCTTGCGAACTCATGTCGTGCGGGTGTCCTCAGGGTTGCTTCGCGAACTTCTGCACCCGGCGGTTGATCACATCAGCGATCCAGGCGTTGCCGGCGGCATCCAGAGTCAAGGCATGGGCTTCGCCGAACTGCCCGTTGCCCGTGCCCGGGCTGCCAATGGACCCCAGCACATTGCCTTCCATGTCCACCCGCGCCAGTTCGCCATCGAAGCCGGTGGTGATGTAGAGATAGCCGTCGTCGTGCAGGTACAGGGCACAGACCATGGCATCGAAACGCCATTCGCGCAACAGAGCGCCCTGGGTGTCGAAGCGCTGGATGCGCATGTTCTCGCGGTCGGCCACGTGCAGCACGTCGTTGGCGTCGATCTCGATGGCATGGGCGGCCACGAACTGGCCGGGGCCGTAGCCGCGGCTGCCCCACTGCGCCATGAATTCCCCGGCGGGACTGAACTTGAGCACGCGCGGCAGCTGCCCGCCGTGGCCCTGGGCCACGTAGATGTTGCCGGCGGAATCCAGCGCCACATCGTTCGGCTCGCTGAGCAGGTGCTGCCCGGCGGCCGCGTCCCATTCCCCCGCCTGACCCTTGGTGCCGATCGTCAGCAGCACCTCGCCGTCGGCATCCAGCTTCAGCACCACATGGTCGTTGACGTCGGTGACCCAGAGATGACCGTCCGGGTCGATATGCAGGCCGTGCGCCCGGGCCAGGAGGTTCTCGGCGCCGAAGCTGCGCAGGAACTGGCCGTCGGCAGTGAATTCCAGGAAGGGCTGCGGGTCCCGGCTCAACACGATCAACGTGTTCTGCGGGGTCATGGCCACGCCGGCATAGGACGCCGCCTCCAAGTCATCAGGCAAGTGCAGCGCCTCAGTGAAGGGCACCGCCACGTAGTCGGGCAGCGTCCAGGTGTGCAGGGGCAGCAGCGGGCGGATGGGCCGCTGGGCCAGGGCGTGAGAGGAGGTCAACAGCAGGATCAGGCAGGCAAGGGTCAGGGTACGCATGGTCGCTCTCCGGCGTGGATTGTTGTCTGGCGTGAGACGTTCCTGGACGGCTGCCGCGGCATCAGGCGCCCGTCAGGGAGCCGGCTGCGTGCCTGCCGCCTGCGGCACCGTCAGCAGCGGCCACAGACAGCCTGCCGGCAGGTGTCTGGCTGGATCATACAACTCCAGGCTCGAGAAGGCTTCCCAGCTGTTCAACTGACAGCGCAGAGAAGCAGACTCCCCACCTGCCGGCCGGTGCGGCGCCGCGCTGCACTATTTGACATCACTGGAATCGAACTCCGCTGGCAGGACTGCAAGCTCCTTGAGTTTCTTCTCGAGCCTGCGGATACGAAAATGCGCCAGCAGCGCAAACGTGAATCCGACCATCCCAAGAATCGATCCGACATCGCTTTCCATGGTGACCCTCCTTTGCTGATCTTGGCCGGTCATGCCACCGCCAGTCAGAGTGCCCGGGGGTTGTCGTGTCAGAACGTCCCCCGCACCTTGAAGGCCAGTTGCATGCCCGTGGTGGAACAATTGTTTTCGATTTCCTTGAGAATGCCGTCGCGCATGTAGCCGTCATAACGACGACGCATGGCACAGGCCTCGAAGTCGGCCAGATTGCTGCCCTCCAGGCGATAGGTCAGGCCACCGAAACCGACCATCTCCACGAAGGCGCTCAGGTTGGTGGGGATGATCCAGGTGAAGCGGCTGTCGTTCTCGTAGATGTAACGCCCATCGTGCGCGCGGCCGTTGTAGGTCACGCCATAGCTCATGTTGTAGGCCGGCAGGTCGTGCCGGTAGGTCAGACGCAGGGCGCCGCGGTCATAGGGCGGGAAGCGGTGCGAATAGGGCACGAAGGGGTCGTTCTCGAACTTCGCGCTCTGCATGGTCAGCGAGGCCGTCAGCAGCGCCTGAGGCAGGCCCAGGAACCCGAGCCGCAGACTCGCGTTGCTGATCAGGCCATAGGCCACGGCCGGGCCGATATTGCCGTTGGTGGACTGCAGGTTCGTCACCGAGGGCGAGAT
>CAYQBR010000224.1:0-1671 GCA_964415735.1 uncultured Klebsiella sp.
TCCTGCTGCTCGGCGCGGATCTTCACTTCCTCCAGCTTCGCCAGATGCCGCAGCTTGAGTTCCAGAATGGCCTCGGCCTGCACTTCGGACAGCCCGAAACGCGCCATCAGCACAGGTCGGGGCTTGTCCTCGGTGCGGATGATGTGGATGACCTCGTCGATGTTGAGGAAGGCGGCGAGCAGGCCTTCCAGGATGTGCAGGCGCTGCAGGATGCGGTCGAGCCGGTTCTGCAGGCGGCGGCGCACCGTCTGGGTGCGGAACTCCAGCCACTCCGCCAGCAGACTGCGCAGATCCTTCACCTGCGGCCGCCCGTTGCTGCCGATCATGTTGAAGTTCACGCGGTAGGTGCGTTCCAGATCGGTGGTGGCGAACAGGTGCAGCATCAGCGCGTCGACATCGATGCGGTTGGAGCGCGGCACGATGACGATGCGGGTGGGGTTCTCGTGATCGGATTCGTCGCGCAGGTCCACCACCATCGGCAGTTTCTTCTTCTGCATCTGCGCGGCGATCTGCTCCAGCACCTTGGCGCCGGAGACCTGCCAGGGCAGCGCGGTGATGACGATGTCGCCGCTCTCCACGTGATACACGGCACGCGCCTTGATGGAGCCGCGCCCGCTCTCGTAGAGCGCCTGAATCTCGGCGGCCGGGCTGATGATCTCGGCCGCCGTGGGGAAGTCCGGGCCCTTGATGTGGGTCAGCAGGTCGGCCAGGCTGGCGGAGGGCGCTTCCAGCAGATGAATGCAGGCTGCCGCCACCTCGCGCAGATTGTGCGGCGGAATGTCGGTGGCCATGCCCACGGCGATGCCGCTGCCGCCATTGAGCAGCACATTGGGCAGGCGCGCCGGCAGGATCTGCGGTTCTTCCAGCGTGCCGTCGAAATTCAGCTTCCAGTCCACCGTGCCCTGTTCCAGTTCGGACAGCAGCAGATCGGCGTACTTGCGCAGACGCGACTCGGTGTAGCGCATGGCGGCGAAGGACTTGGGATCATCCGGCGAGCCCCAGTTGCCCTGGCCGTCCACCAGCGGGTAGCGGTAGCTGAAGGACTGGGCCATCAGCACCATGGCTTCGTAGCAGGCCGAATCCCCGTGCGGGTGGAACTTGCCGATCACATCGCCGATGGTGCGCGCGGATTTCTTGAACTTGGCGGTGGAGCGCAGACCCAGCTCCGACATGGCGTAGACGATGCGCCGCTGCACCGGCTTGAGGCCGTCGCCGATATGCGGCAGGGCGCGGTCGTTGATGACGTACATCGAATAGTTCAGATAGGCCTGCTGGGTGTAGCTGGCCAGAGGAATCTGCTCGACGCCGTCTTCGTTCACTGTGATGTTCTGAGTCATGGTGCTCGGTGTTTCCAGTCAATGTGTCGTGGACTTGCTACTCGGCGATGTCCGCCAGATTGCCGCTCTCTTCCAGCCATTCCTTGCGGTCCGGCGCGCGCTTCTTCGCCAGCAGCATGTCGAGCACCTCGTCGGCGCTGTGCTGCGGCTGCGCGTCATCGAGCGTGAGCTGCACGAGGCGCCGGGTGTCACGGTTCATCGTGGTCTCGCGCAGCTGCAGCGGGTTCATCTCACCCAGACCCTTGAAGCGCTGCACATTGGGCTTGCCGGACTTCTTCTCGGCAACCAGACGATCCAGAATGCCGTTCTTCTCCTGCTCGTCCAGCGCGTAGTA